>CAYUQC010000030.1:0-20767 GCA_964446755.1 uncultured Methanosarcinales archaeon | reverse complement strand
CAAAAATATCTATTTATAATTTTTAAGAAAGATTCTGAATATAATGCTTGTACCAAAGATGATAAAGAAAAACATCTATTCCTAAATTCAATCTTTTTATGGCAATTGCCTGAAGCAGATGAAGATGAAATTAAAAAAGTTTGGGAAAGAACGGTCAATATAATAAAATTGGGAGTGAAATTTGAAGGAATGGAAGATTGTAGCCGCATTACAAATAATTTGCCAAAACAAACAGAAAGTCCAGTTGCACATATCCGTCCACATGCAACAAGGAGAGGATATAAAATTAATGGTAAAATATGTGGAGATTTGAGATATGCAAATGAGCTTCCGAATGGAGATTGGATGACAAACCAATGCTTTTGGCTAAATAATACATATCTGGAAAAACAAATTCTAATGGAATTAAAGAAAAAACAACCATAATAATCCCAAAATAATCGGCTGATGCCCCAAATAAATCAAAAGTGAATGCCTCCCGACCCAAGAAATCGGTTTCAAAAACGGAGGCTCATCTTTCAAAAAAGACAACACCCCTCGCCGTTCTCCTTTCGGATATAACCAAGCCCCCAAAGCAACCCCGACCAAAACAACCCCGAGCCACGGAAACAAAGGTTCATAATCCAACGCATAAAACCCGTAAGGATGGATTCCCAAAGGAACCGTCCAAATCGGCCCACTCATTTTTTCAACAATCTTAGAAAACAAAATAACGGCGATTCCGAAAACAAGCGGAAGAATCCATGCCGGGTTTTCTTTATATTTCCCGGAAACCTGCGCCTCTTTTGTAAAATTCAACAGAAAAGGCACGGCGAGAATCGTTGAAATACCGATGAGATGAAGAACGCCGAAAAGAATCGCGCCGTCATGCGGATAAATCCAAGTGACCACCGTGATGAGAAGTCCGACGGCAAAGATGAAGGCACCTCTTTTGACGAGTTTTCTCGTTAAAGTTCCGGCATCTTTTGTTTTGGAAGCCGAAAGAGCGAGCGAAACGCCGGCGATTCCGATGAACATGATTGTAATCGGAAAACCGTAAAGTTGTTGGGGCCAAAACCAAGCGGGCATTTGCCATATACCGAAATAATCGAGATCGAAAAGGAAGTGATAGATAACCATGAGGATAACGGCGATTCCTCGAAAGGCATCAAGTTCGTAATATCTCGAAGATTTTGGTTTATTGAGAAGGACTTCGTTAATCAAAATTTCAGTTCCTGGTTTTGAATTTAATCAAAATGAATTCGTTCTTTTTTATATTTTTCTCTTTAACCCTCAGATTCTCACCGCTAATTCCGAATTCTGACCTGAGCAAAGCGAAGGGCAGAATCGGAATTTGCGGATTCGTACCCCATATAAATAAAAATAAGATTGCCTGTTTGCATTAATTTAATAATTCAACAGTATCGGAAGCATTGACCGCATCTGCTTGCTTTGAGAGCAGCCGTTCGCTTTGTTACCGCCTTCAGCGGCGCCTGCAGCGAACGGTCGGTTGAAGGAATTTCTATGATTTCGTAAGGTAACAGCAATTAATCTTTCAAAACAATCATCAACCCGTACAAATCAGACAATGGAGAAGGCGGATTCTCAACATCCCCTTTCAAAATCTTTTCCTCAGGATACCCGAGTTCTTCCAATGAATAAACATCCGCAGCAACACCGATCTCTTTCAAAACACCGCAAACTTCAACCGCCCCGAACTTTTCATCCGGCAACAAAAACACATTTTTCCCGAGCCTGATTTCCCGAATTAATTCATCCTTAGCAGAATCAATCTCTTTTCTCCCATGCGCCGTGACGCATGAAAAATTAGTCAGATTCACTTTCAAACGGGCGCAAGCTACTTGAAAAGAAGAAATTCCCGGAATCACGGTATCATTTTCAGTCGCGAATTTCCCGAGTCCCGAAAACATCGGATCGCCGGTTGACAAAATGACGGCATCTGCCGGCAGTAGATGAATATTTTTGTAATCTTTGATCGTATCAATCGGCGTATTCTCCGGAATGTAAGGCTTTGCCAATTCCAAAGCACGGCCCGAGCCGTAAACAACGGAAGCGTTTTGAATCGCTTCAATTCCTTCTGCGGTCAGCATTTTAGGGCCGACACCGACACCGACGACAATCATTTACTTCTCCTCGCTTGACTCATTTTCAGGGGTTTCATTTTCGGCAGATTCTTCTTTATCATCATTTTCTTCAGATTCGTCTTCATTTTCTTCAGATTCATCCTCATCAACTTCTTCCCAAATAATTTCAACCTCGTCCTCGGCTGTATCATCCTCGTCTTTATACTCGTTCTCATTTCGGACATAAAATATCGCAAAAGCAACCAACAGCAAACCGCCGACGATTAAAACGAGCTGGCCTCTTAAACCCAACACTTCGGTTGAACCGGAAAATAAAAGAAAAATACCGAAAAATGTCGACATAAAACCCAATGCTGCTAGTATAAACGCCGGTATTGCTCTTTTGATATCCATAAAAATCACTCAATTGTTTATAACAACGGTTCAGACATTTTTATTTGTTTCCTCTCGTCCGTAAATGCCGGCCGGAACAATCAACAACACGCCGACGAATATCCAAAAGGATCGGTTGTAAGAATTTGAAATCGAATTGATGTCGGCTGTTGACAATAAAAGATAAGCGTTCCAAACAATCAGAATAAGGCCGACTGCGGCAAGCAACTGCAGTATTCTTTTAGGATCCATCAAACCACTCAGCCGTTCTTCATCAAATAATCAAACTCGCCTTTGCTGTCCATCAAAACAAGCCCGTCCCGGTCAATCACAACAATACGGGCGCCTTTTCCTTTCTTGATGCACATGTCAAACGCCTGTTTCAGAAGCGGATTGGCAGGATCTTTTTCAATCACTTCAACAACCGTTGCAAAACCGCTGTCTTTGAGCATATCGGGATTGCCCCATTTCAGAACAAGTCCCGGAAGACCGCAGACAACAATTTCTTCAGCCGAAACGGCGGCATCAATACCCTCCGAAATCCGGCTGCCGACCATTACGATTTCATAACCCGGGAAAAGCATGCTGGATGTTGCCATTCCCTGGCGGCCGGTCGTTAAAACCACTTTCTTAGCATTCTGAATCAGAACATCTTTCATTTCACCGAGGTGATCATTCCACGGCTCAACGAATCCGGTCGTCCCGAGAACAGAAATACCGCCGACAATTCCGATTTTTTCATTCAGCGTCTTTTTGCTGAGTTCAACGCCATCGGGAATAGAGATACGCACAATGATTGCGGATTCCTTTTTCACACAAATTTCATCGAACAAACCGATTTCCTGAAGTCCTTCTTTGACCGATTCACGAATCTGAGCGAGCGGTTTCGGGTTGATGGCGTATTCTCCGACACGCGTTTCAAAACCGGCGCGCCGAATAATTCCGACCCCTGTGCCGCCGGTAACAAAAATATTGTCCACCGCTTTATCCGCCGAAAAGTCGGAATCATCCGGAGTCACTTTTTTAACTTCGGCGCAAAAAAGAACGTCGCGGGTGATGTCGGACTCGTGGTCGTTGTAAACTTTCCGAACGCCTGCATCACCGTCTTTTGCATATTCAACCGGCATTTCGGCGCGCAGACCGATGGTCGTCGGAACCGAAATAACCGTTCCTTCGGGAAGCGTTTTGCCGAGCGACAGCGCTGCCGCTTTGGCCGCAGCGGCGGCGGTTGTTCCCGTCGTAAAACCGCGCTTTAAGAAAGACCCGTCGCTTAAAACAACAATTAACCCGCGGCTGACCAAATCCTCAGCTTCGGCTCTCGGAAGTGTTGATTTGGCAAGCCATTCCTCCGGAATTTCAAAATCGTTGACAGGGTCTTTCATGGTAATCTTAAAAAATAGATATTGAAGTAAACCGGAGTTTACCGGTTCTTCTTTTCATTGGCGATGGCAATGATTTCATTGACACAGGCAACTGCCATGGGTGTTCCGCCGCGGGTTCCGACGCATGTGATCGACGGAACGGGAATTTCCATGTCTCTGACGATTTCCTTGGATTCGGCGGCGTTGACAAAACCGACAGGTGTTGCAACAATCAAAGCCGGCCTGAGACCGCGCTCAATGAGCCTTGAAACGGTAATGGCTGCAGACGGCGCGTTGCCGATGGCAATAATTGCGCCGTTAAGCTTGTCGCGCGCCGCCAGATAACCGGCAGACGTTCTTGTGATGCCGTATTTCTTGGCGATTTCGGCGTCCTTGTCTTCATCCAAAACACAGATGATGTCGGAGTCGTGACCGCTTTTGGTAATACCGGCTTTCACCATGCTGATGTCGGTAAAAATCGGCGCGCCTTTTTCAATCGCTTCGACGCCGGCCGCGATGGGATCATGACGGAACTCCATAATATCGGCAACGGAAATGTCACCGGTTGCAACGGCGCAGCGCTGGCGGATTCTGTCTTCGGGCGTCTTGTTGCCGACAACGCCTTCAATATATGTGCGGCTTTTCATGTAAATGGTTTTGGCTTCATCCGTTCCCGCGCCGAAATCTTTGCAGGAGTCTGCAAAAGCCTGATCAATTTCAATAGTCACAACGGCCAACTCGTCTAAAGTGCCGTAATTTTTGTTTGCATCCGTTGTCATACGTTTTCCTCAATTTGTGATTATAAATTAAAATGAATAATCAGTATTCATACTTTCTGTGGTAGCCGCGCGGCGTGATAATGCGGTCGCCGTTCGGACTGTTCCAAATGCGCGAGTCGCTGTTGCAGACGAGAATCGCCGTTCTCATGTCCACCCAGTCGTTGTATTCCAAGACTTCGCCGAGCGTTGTCACGATATATTCCTGTTCGTCACCGCGAAGCGCGTTCTTCACCAAACCGACCGGAACGGAATCGTCGCGGTGTTTGCGGATGATGTCAATCGCGCGCTCGAAATTAGATGTTCTTTGGCGGCTCTTCGGGTTGTAAAGAGAAATAATGAAGTCGGCGCCTGCCGCGGCAGCCAGTCTCTTTTCAATGACTTCCCACGGTGTGAGCAAGTCGCTTAAACTGATCGTTGCCGCATCGACGACAACCGGCGCGCCGAGAACACTGGCGGCCGCGAGCATCGCCGTGACACCCGGAACGACTTCGATGTCAACAGCCAGATTATTGCTCTCCGCCACCTCGATGACAATACCCGCCATTCCGTAAACGTTGGCATCGCCGCCGCTGACCATAACGGCAATATTGTTTTCCGCAAGTTTCACCGCTTCTTTGGCGCGGTCCACTTCTTTACCCATGCTGCTGCGGTAAATATTCTGCGTCGTCAGCAGTTCCTCGATCTGATCCAGATATGTATCATTTCCGAGAACATAATCGGCATTCAAAATAACGTCTCTCGCGTGCACCGTCAATTGTTCGACCGATCCCGGACCGATTCCGACAATGTACAGTTTTCCTTTCTTTTCATTCTGCAACGGCAATTGTAACTCTCCCGTAAACTTTTTTCTTTGAAATTAATTTTTTATGATCTGATAAAGCTAAAGCGGCGGGCTCTGCCACGCCTTTGAGGCCGAAGCGTCCGGCCTGCGATTCCGATTCAGGATCTGTTTCATTCAAAACATCATCCGGCAGAAACCGGATTTCTTTGCCGAGCGTTCGGACTGCCCGAATAAGTCCTTCTTCATCCGCTTTCAATGTCGACGAAGCAAAACAGTCAATGTCCGGTAAAGATAGATTCAGATCGGACAGCACAGCGCTGACAGCGTCAAGAACTTCCTGCTCCGTTACGCCGCGGCGGGCACCGATTCCGACAATCATTCAACCACACAAAGAACTTGTTTTTATTATTTATTACCGGCATCAATTTCATCTAAAGTCGCAGTCGTTCCGTTTTTTCGCTTCACGAGAACGGAAACATCCGCATCAACAACGATGATTTTCGGGCCTTTCACTTCCAAAACCTCGACTTCCTGATCCAGCAAAGCGCAGTTCACTTCAATCGTAGACTTGCGGTTGCGGATCTCACAGCCGAGTTTTTCGGCGATTCCTTCAACGGACGGTTTTTGATGAACTTCCGTCGCCGTCGTAATCACGGGAACCGCGCCGAGTTCGGCGATTCTGCGCGCGACCTCGTTGCCGCCGTGATGGCCGCCGAGAACGGGAATTGCGAAATTCAATCCGGAATCAACGACAATCAGCGCCGGATCTTCCCATTTGCTGCCGAGATACGGCGCGATTTCGCGGACGGCGATACCGCTTGCAAAAACCGCGACAACGGCATTATAATCCGAAAAAATGTCTTTGAAAATTCCTTTTTCATACAGAACAACCTCCCCGTTCAGATGATCGGCCAGTTTTCGAGCGGTTTCCATATTCCGCTCAAATGTGACAACGGCAATTTTCAAATCCATATTTCACTCTCGATTTCAGTCTAAAGGACCCTGTTTCACGCCGTATAAGTATGATTTGGCATAGTTTTTCGGATCGACAACATCCCCGATAATAATCATCGCAGACCGCTTGATGCCGGCCTCTTTCACCTTTTGGGCAATATCATCAACCGTTCCGCGGATAACTTCCTCATTTTCCCAGGACGCGTGGAAAACAACGGCAACGGGTGTGTCTCTCGGACAACGGACTTTTGCCATGATTTCTTCAATCTTCTGAGTTCCCAAAAAGATCGCCATGGTACAGCCCATTTCGGAGAATTCCGGAATCTGGTCTTTTTCAAGTGTCGTTCCGGCCGGTCTTGTAATAATAAGAGAATCGGACACATTGTTCAGCGTAAACTGCGTCTCAAGGGCGGCTGCCACCGCAAAAACGGAGGAGACGCCGGGAACGCGCACGGCTTTGATGCCGGCTTTCTTCAGCTCTTCCGTCTGCTCAACGATGGAGCCGTAAAGCGCCGGATCGCCGCTGTGAAGCCGGACAACCGTTTTGCCTGCGTTGACCGCGTCAACCGTCAGTGCCGTGGTTTCATCCAGCGTTAAACCGTAACTGTCAATACATTCGCCTTTTGTGTATTCCAAAACTTTCGGGTTCACCAATGATCCGGCATAAATGACCAAATCAGCTGCCTCAAGAAGTTCTTTTCCTTTGACCGTAATGAGTTTTTCATCGCCCGGACCGGCGCCGACAATATAAATCTTCTTTTCGCTCATCTTCGACACA
Organism: uncultured Methanosarcinales archaeon; assembly: GCA_964446755.1. Taxonomy (GTDB): domain Archaea; phylum Halobacteriota; class Methanosarcinia; order Methanosarcinales; family Methanosarcinaceae; genus Methanimicrococcus. The sequence continues at coordinate 13,658 of CAYUQC010000030.1, read as the reverse complement.
CCCTTATTTTTTCCCGTAAACAATACTGAAATAGTTTCCTTCCTCGGGAATGTTTTCTTTGCCCTTGACGATGACTTCCTTATCGGAGAACAAACGCTCGGCGAAGATGAATTCCTTGTAGCCTTCCTTTTCAAAACGCTTGATGATTTCCTGCGGGTGGCGGGCTTTCAGATGAATCAGATAATTGATGTCGGAAACACCGTCATGCACTTCAAACGCTGTTTCAACCGCCACGCCCATCCGGGCGGCGCAGGAAGTAATCGAACTGATGCCGGGAACCGTTTCCACCTCGACATCCGGTGCGACATCCGTCATGACTTTTTTCATGTGCGTAAACGTGGAGAAAAAGTTCGGATCGCCGATTAAACAGAAAGCGACATCTCCTTTTCGGGCGTATTCGGCAACATTTTCCGCGTTGGCCGTCCAGATTTCTTTCAGTTTCTGCTCGTCATGGATCATCGGAAAATCCAAGATTTCGGGCTCTTCTGTCACATACGGGCGAACCAATTCGGCAGCCATTTCTCCCGGAACAAATACTTTAATACTCTCTTTTAAAATTCTGACCGCTTTCAGCGTCAATAATTCCGGGTCTCCCGGGCCTAATCCGATACCGTATAACATTTGGTTTTCTCCCTTTCAAAAGTTGATGTAAAACGTATTAATGTAATAAATCGTAATAAAATCTTGTGCCTTTTTTCATAATATTATGATTTCTGCTTTCCCGACATAATATAAACCGGATTTTCGGGTTTAAAGTACGTTTCGCCGGTCAGCTCTTCGCTGCGGGAAGCGATAATATGGACCGTCTCGTCGTAAATGCCGCGTTTTTTCATATGTTCGATTACCCGGACGACCGTTTCAATCCGAACGGCATTGACAATGATCGATCGGGCACCCTTTTCGATCAAAGCGTCCAAAACGGCGGTGATGTTTTTGGTCCCGCCGACAAAAGCGCAGTCAACCTTTTCCAAGCCGGAAATGACTTCGGATGATTCGCCGAAAATAACTTCCGAATTTTCGATACCGAAATTTTTAAAATTCTGCGTTGCCGCGTCAACGGCAACCTCACGCGCGTCCATCGCGTAAATCTTAAGATTTTTTGCAAGGCGTGTGGCTTCGATGGAAATCAGACCGGTGCCGCAGCCGACATCGGCAAAAACGTCTCCGTCTTTGAGATCCAATTTAAAAAGAGAAACTGCGATAATTTCCGGCTTCGTCGGTCCCCCCGAGACACCGATCAATTCAGGCATTTTTTCATAAACTCCGTTCTTTTTGAAAACTATAATCCTTTTAATTTGTTTTATAGCTTTTCCTTAATTTTCGGAATCCACGTCTAATTTTAATATTTTTTCAAGTAAACTTGTCCATACCGGCCTTCAAATTAAAAAACCTTAAAAAATCCGGAAAAAACGGAACCGTCCGAAAAACAAAAACAATAAGAACATTCTGTTAAATTTTAAAAAGATTGTTTTTAATCATAAAAGATTACACATTAAATCCGAATCTGTACCGTTTATATTCAATCAGCCGCATATTATGCTCTGTATTTCAAGCCGATTTATAATTTTATCAAAGAATTATCGGGGCTTTGGGCCTGCATAATTAAATAAAATTGTTTTCGGGATTTGTTTGGGATTGCAGTTGCACTGCATTAATTTTTGTTAAAAATAAAAAGGAGTTATAACAACTATGCACATTATGGAAGGCGCACTTCCCTGGGAATGGGCTTTATTCTGGTGGGGTCTGACACTCATTGTTTTGATTGCCGGTATCATCCAGCTCAATAAAGTTGTCCGCAAGAACCGGGAAGTTCTGCCGCTTTTAGCCGTTTCCGGCGCATTTATCTTTGTCTTGTCCAGCTTGAAAATACCCTCGCCGATCGCGATGTCCTCGTCACACCCGACCGGAACAGGCTTATCGGCCATTGCATTCGGTCCGGCCATTACAGCCGTCATGTCTGCAATCGTTTTACTTTTCCAGGCACTTTTGCTTGCGCACGGCGGATTAACCACACTCGGCGCCAACTGTTTCTCCATGGGATTCTTTGGCCCGCTGCTTGCGTGGATTGTTTACAAAGCATTACAGAAGACAAAATTCAACATTTACGCAACGATTTTTCTGGCAGCATTCATTGCCGATTTGGCGACCTACATTATGACTTCATTCCAGCTGGCTCTTGCGTTCGGTCTGGAAACCCTTCCCGAATTCCTCGGCATCTTTGCATTGACCCAGATTCCGCTCGCGATTCTTGAAGGTTTGATCATTGTCGTCGCCGTTAAATTCATCGCCAAAGTCAAAGGCGAATTCCTCACCGGTAACGGCACGCTGACAGAAGAACAGGTTGCAAAAATGAACGCATGAGGTGAACAAAAATGAAATTTAAAGTTGAATATCTTTTAGTAATCGCCCTTGTGGTCCTTGCCGTCTTCTTTGTTTACACAACATTGATTTCAGATTCCGAATTCGGCGGCGCAGACGGCGCGGCGGAAGAATTGATTTATGAATTGAATCCGGACTATGAACCGATTGCTGAACCCCTCTGGGAACCGCCGGGAGGCGAAACCGAAAGTCTGCTCTTCTGTCTTCAGGGAGCCATCGGCGCATTAATCATCGGTTTATTCTTCGGTTACTACTACGCCATGAAGAAATGTAAAAAACAAACAGGAAGCGCTTAATTTTAAGCTCTTCTTTTTTATTTTATTCTGTTTTTGAACCGGCGGCATTGCGAATCCGACAAATGATATTAATTTTAATTGATTTAGAAATTTTTGCCCGCAAGTTTTAATACTCACGTTTTTCATAATTATTCAAATATTATTGACTAAAAACGGATCATTGAGTTTATGAGTGGATGAACAGATGAGAACTTTAGACGATATCGCGCTTCTCAGCCCGCTGAGGTATAAAAATACGACGCTGAAAGTCGTGTTGGTCTTTGTCGGACTGCTGGCAGGTCTGTTTTCTTCATCTCCCGTTCTGCCCTTCTTCATTGCCGTTTGTATGATTGCGGCAACACTTGTTCTCGGAAAAATTCCCGTCGGTATGTATTTTAAACTGTTTTTATCGGTGCTCGGATTTGCCGTTGTCAGCGCATTCATCTTAGCGCTCTTCGCTTACGGCGACGGCGGTGAAACGCTTTGGTCGATTAACCTTTTCGGCTGGGTCATTTCAATCACGACCGGAAGCGCCAATCTGGCAATATTGGTTTTTGCCCGCTCCATGAACGGTTTGGCCTGCCTGTTCTTCTTATCCATGACGACGCCGATGCTCGAACTGTTTTCCTATTTCAAACGGTTCTCCTTTCTGGACATTTTTATGGAACTGGTCATGCTGATTTACCGCTATATTTTCGTTTTTCTCGCATTGCTGCTCAATATTCAATCCGCGCAGGCAATGCGTTTCGGCTACCGCAACTTTAGAACAAGCATTCATTCCATCGGACTTCTGGTCGGCAGTCTTTTCATCCAGACATTAGAACAGGGCGACCGCCTCTACCTGTCCATGAATTCACGATGTTACGACGGCAAACTGCCTTATTATGATGTCAAATACAAAATTCTGTTCTCTGATGCGGTGATCTCTTTAATTTTCCTTGCAGCCGTTGCCGCGGTTTATGTTTATACACGGGAGATACAATTCTTTTGATTGATATTCGGAGCTTCATTATGATTTTAGAAACAAAAAACTTAGAATTCAGTTATCCCGACGGAACCAAGGCGATCGATGATATTTCGATTACGATTCCCGAAGGGAAGAAGGTTTCTTTCGTCGGCAAGAACGGCTCCGGAAAATCCACATTATTTTTACTGCTCAACGGTACGCTGAAACCCAAAAAAGGAAAAGTTCTTTTCGGCGGCAAAGAAGTGAATTATTCATCATCGGGTCTTCGGGAACTCCGTAAAAAAGTCGGCATCGTATTCCAGAATTCCGACGACCAGCTTTTTGCGCCGACGGTTTATCAGGATATTGCGTTCGGCCCGCTGAACCTCGGTTATTCCAAAGAAGAGGTTGACCGCGTTGTGAATCAAATGATGGACCACTTCGGCCTCCGGGCGCTCAAAGACAAACCGCCGCACCATCTCAGCGGCGGGCAGAAGAAACGTGTCGCCATCGCCGGCGTTCTCGCGATGGATCCGGAAATTATCATTTTAGATGAACCGCTTTCCAATTTGGATCCGGTCGGCGCCGATGAAATCCTGGATATTCTCAACGAACTGAACGATCTCGGCAAAACAATCATTATTTCAACGCATGATGTTGATCTCGCCTACAAATGGTCGGATTATGTTTACCTGCTGTCGTCAAGCAAGCTGGTCAATGAAGGAACATCGGGATACGTTTTTTCAAATGACGAAGAAGTCCGCACGTCCGCTCTGAAAAGCCCGTTCATTTTAGACGTTTACCGCGAACTGGAAAAACGATGGCTTGCTACCGGAAACGCTCAGCCCAAAGACATTCCCGAACTGGTGCAGCTTCTGAATTCCATTGATTTGATGCGGGTTGAAATCGGGCCGGAAGTTGCCGTCGGCGAATGCGTGAATTTAGGTGTTCTCTTCGGTGATTTCACAAAAGAGGGACTGTATGAAGCCGTCAACTCCCGCGTCTTATTTAAGAACGATGACGGAACCGCCGTTGTCGAGCTGAAGCGCCGTGTTCTCAAACCGGGTGCCGTTTATGTGTACAATATGGATTGCTTCGACAAAGAGGAATTCGATAAAATCGTTCGCGAGTATGATATCAATCATATCGGGGCGATGGGCAAGAAAAGCAAAGATGTTGCCGAAAACAACGGTATTTCCGTTGTCTGCAATTCGGGCGTTATTGACAAATCCATATTAAACGCGATTACGGGAAGCCGGTGTTTGATTTTAACAAGCAGCGGAATGGTTTCCCACACGGCAAAACGCATCCGCGAATACATCCAAAACAGCGGCATCCGTTTGATTTTCAGTCCCGTCGGAAAAGGCGCGCTTCAAATGGATAAAGAAAGCAAACAGAATCAATTGACAGATGAGCCGATGCCTGTTTGAATATCCGCATTTCACTTTTTTACACTATATATAAATTTTTAGAATTATAACTGTCTTCCGCCATTTTTTTTAAATTACAACAGGATTATTATATATAGTAATCTGCCGAATATTCATTACGGCAGGAAATTCCTGCTCAAACGTTTCTGACAGATTTTCTGTCGACAGTGTGTGTTTAATTTCGAGTGTATTTACTCGAAGATATGATTATGGAGGATAGAAAATGGTTTCTGAAATGACACCGACACGACGTGTTCTTGCTGCCGTTCTCGGCGGCCGCGTGGATTACGTCCCCCCCGCAAACCCGCTTGCACAAACGACCGCCGAACTCATGGCGTCTGTCGGGGCCACCTGGCCCGAAGCGCACCGCAACCCGAAAATGATGGCTGATTTGGCTGCCGCGCCTTACGAAATCTGCGGCATTGAAGCGGCCAGACCGCAATTTGATATTTCTTTAGAAGCGGAAGTCTTAGGCTGTCCGCTGGACTGGAACAAACCCGACCGTCCGCCGGTTGCCGACCATGCTTACACCGACCCGAAAGAAGTGACATGGGACCAGGATTTTGCAAAAAACAGCCGCGCTGCGGTTGTTCTGGAAGCAATTTCCATCCTGCGGGAAAGATATGCGGGTATGCTTCCGATTATTCCGGTCATCACCGCGCCGTTTACGGTTGCCGGGCATATCGCCGGCGTTGAAAACCTTGTCCGCTGGACACGGACAGATCCCGATAAAGCGCACGCTTTCATTGAAGCGGCAACAGATTTTGTGATTGAATACGGCAAACTTCAAGTGGCGGCCGGCGCTCATATTTTGTTCCCGGCTGACCCGTCGGCATCGGGTGATTTGATTTCCGGTGAAACGTATGAAGAATTCGTCTTGCCGGCGCATCAAAGAATGGCACGTGAGATCAGCGCGCCGAAGATTCTCCACATGTGCGGCAACACAAGCAAACTTTTGCCGTATGTGAAAAAAAGCGGCATGGACTGTTTCTCATTTGACAATGTTCCGGTTTGGTACTGCCGCCAGGTGCTCGGCAACAGCATGTCGATTCTTGGCAGCCTGGATGTCATTGACCTGATGCCCAACGGCACGCCGGAAGACGTTTACAACCGCACGAAAGAATGTATTTTCCAGGGAACCGATGTCGTCGGAACGGCCTGTGACGTTTCTTTCGGCACCTCCATTGAGAACCTGAAAGCTTATGTCCGTGCCTGCCGCGAAACCCCTGTCCCGCAGGCGGACGACACCGAAGCGATTATTCGCGAAATGGGTGTCGGTATCGGCAAACTCGAAAAAAGTAAAGGGAAAACGATTGATGAAGTGACCGGGAGGTTTTTCCAATGATTCGGCATATTGATACGGCAGCGGCAGAGGTTTTTGAATTTCAGGAAAAAAATCCGCAGCGCTACAAAGAACTGATTGAAGTCGGCATTCGAATCGGATTCGGCGAATACCCCGACGCGGAAAAGAAAACGGCTCTCAAACCCGAAGAAGTCCGCGCGAAATATCTTCCGAAAGACGCGGATTACGCTGCTTTGACGGATGCCGTGATTGAAGGCGAAGTCAAAGACGCGCAGAAACTGACAGCGGCACTTTTGGAAAAAGGCCGCGATCCGACAGGAATCGTCGTTGACGCATTAATGCCCGGGATACAGACCGTTTGTGAAATTTACGACAACGGTGACGCATTCGTTCCGGAAATCCTGCTGGCAAACGATGCACTTGTCGCAGGCGTTGCGCTCTGCCAGGACCGTCTCGGCGACATTCCGTCCGCCGGCCGTGTCGCTTCTCTTGTGATCGAAGGCGACGTTCACGATATCGGCAAAAATATTGTTGCCGCGATTCTCCGTGCCAACGGTTTTGAAGTGATCGACATGGGGCGTGATGTTTTGGTCGAAGACGTCGTCGAACTGGTCAAGAAAGAGAAAATCGACCTGATTACGGGCACATCGCTGATGAGCACGACCAAGGAAGGACTCCGGACACTGGCCGAGGAAATCGCTTTTTCGGGCGTTCCGGTTGCCTGCGGCGGCGCTGCCGTTGATGATCATTTTGTGGAAACATTCAATAATTCAATTTACGGCAAGAGTCCGCTTGACGCCGTTAAGATTGCCCAGGCTGTTGCTTCGGGCAAGACTTGGGAAGAAGTCCGCAAAGAAATGAAAATCGGCAAAGGTCAGGAACAGGAAAAGATCAAAAATTAATTTTAAAAATGCATAATAAAAAAGAAGCATAACCGGAGAACGGTTATGCTTTGATTATTTCTTTCCTTCTTTTTTGAATCAAGTCATCCATTCAAATGACTGAACGACTTTGATTTGTGTTTCCGTATCCAGATAGGACAATTCCACGTGGTCTCCGGCATTGATCAAAACAACGCGCGGGTCAAGGCTTGCGGACATTGAATAATAAATTGAGCTGCCGCTGAGCTTGATGTAATAGTTGGAATTGCCGTCGATAACGGCGACACGTATGTCTTCCACGGTTCCGTTGATCTTTGTTTCCTCGGAAGGAATGGAAATGCCGAGTGAATCTAATTTTCGGATATAATCCTCCTCACAAAGCAACACGGATGTTCCCGTTCCGACAACCTGATACTGTTCCACGTTCACCATCGCATATTGTTTAACGAGGTTGGAATAGTCTTTCATTGCCATGAAATAAGTCGGCTCACCGTGCACATTTAACAGCAGCGGGAAAGTGGCGACATAATTCAAGTGCTGAAGCGCGCCTTCGGCGGAAGCCATAGCCGAATACTCATGCGCACCGGCGATTTGGTAATACTTGGAATCTTTGGTACGCTGGTTGATCCAAACAAAACCGACATTGGATTCATCGCCGCCGACGGACGTAATGCCTGTGTACATGTAAACGTCATCATTCATTGCCAGATAGTTGTACCCGTCCGTTGTCATGGTCACACCGCGCTGACCGAAAATAGAGTTCAGGAACCCGCTGCCGTAAGCGCCGTAGTAATCATACTGCTGAATCAGAAGTTCCGCACGGTAAACGTTGTCCACCCACTGCGGAATATCTTCGGGCGCATAATACGCATGTTCACCCGTTACGGCATCCACAATTACAATGCCTTCAATATCGGCGCCGCCGAATAAGCCGATTTTCTTAACGACTTTCGGACAGATCCAATACGGATGGCCGTCCTCATCAATTTCCATTACGGGTCTTTCAAAGATATAAGTCGGATAATTGACGCGGATGTACCGGTCAATGTTTCTGAAGAAAAGTTCGGACTGGGAATATTTGATGCCGTTGCCTTCACCCATACGGACAACCTGTGCTTCCTGAGTGACCATGTCAACCGTTATGTACCCCGGAAGACCTTCCCCGACATTATTAAACCACTTGAAAAAGTCGCCGTACAGAAGCGGCGTAACGCGCACGGGACGTCCCTGATAGTTTATCTGCGTGTAATCCGTCGCTACTTCAAACTGCGACACCATGTCTGCCAGCTCACCCATTTTCCTGTCGCCGAGGCGCTGAGCGGAAGCACGGTCAAGCCAGGGAATCTGGTCAAAAGAAAGTTCATCGATATCTTCTTCAAAATTGCCGGTCTCGATGTCTATGAGTTTGGTGTAAGCATCGGCATAGAAAATCGGACTTGAGATAACGGTTCCGAGAATCACGATTGCAAATATGATTCCGGCCAGATAAAGCGGTGCTCTTTGGCGGGACTGTGTTTTTTTGGCGAGATAAGGGTCGTTTTCAACATTTGTGTAATCGTCCTTATCCGGCTCGGTCGTGAAAATAACGCGGCCGTTTTCATCAACGCTGCGTTTGACATTCATGTTCTGCATGCCGAGAAGCGTGTAAATTGCGAAGTAAGCAATGACGACCGTAATTAAAAAGAAGTAAAAGTCAGTTGAGCGCAGGTTCAGTGCAGGCAGGGTAAAATAGAAAGCAAAGGCCGCAACAATTACCGTTAAGATCAAGCTGACAATGACTCGTGTCTGCTGATTCATTTTTTTCATTATTTGTTCTCCGGTTCTGTAAAATCGATGTGAAATCGAATGAATATGTGAATAAGATTACAGATATACGCTGTATGCTTCGGATATAATAAAAAATGAATGCTTTATTCCGTTTTTCCCGCAAATTTGTCATTACGATTTGATTTCAGACATGTTTTGCCGCAGATTCGGAAAATTCAGAGCGTATTATTTAGATATATAACCGTATTGCATTGAGTTTTAATACGAAAATGAAGTAATATTTTCGTGTGGATGAACTGTTTTTGATTTGCTTTTTTCAGCAAACCGAAGTGTTCACCCCGAATCGGATTTCCTTAGAAATCTTTCTATAATTAATGAAAACGAATTGAGCTGATATAAGATGCGCGCCTCTCAACGGTCAAATTCAAAAAAGAATTTTGATGATAATCCTTATTTTGAAGGTTCGGGCACCGAATTCGCCCGCGAGGTTGTTTTAAAACCGGCAGGGTATCCTCTCATCGGCCTCATTGACGACGATCCGTTTATTGATGACACGGATTTGTTTGAGGCTTACATCCGCGACCAGTGGGAAGGATGGGAGGTCGAGACCGGCATGTATCTTTTCGACCGCGAATTGTTCAAAGGATTCGCTTACCGTGTCGTCTCGGTCGAACCGGAAGGGTTTGCCATCGGTCCCGATACAAAGGTGATGATTGCGCCCTCAAGCGCAAAGCCTGAATTTGTTGAAAATAAACCTAAAACATGCATTTCGTTTGATGAAATCATCGGGCAGGAAGCGGCCAAAAAGAAATGCCGCCTGATTGAAAAATACCTGGCTGAGCCCGAAACTTTCGGCAAATGGGCACCGCGGAACGTTTTATTCCACGGTCCTTCGGGAACGGGTAAAACAATGCTTGCCAAAGCGCTCGCCTGCAAAGCGGATGTGCCGCTGATTCCCGTCAAAGCAACGCAGCTCATCGGCGAATATGTCGGTGAAGGCGCACGCCAGATTCATGATTTATACGAGCGCGCCGAGGAAATGGCACCGTGCATCATCTTTATTGATGAAATCGATGCGATCGCACTTGACCGAAAATACCAGGAACTCCGCGGTGATGTCGTTGAAATTGTCAACGCGCTGATTACGGAAATGGACGGCTTGTCGGAACGTGCGGGCGTCTGCACGATCGGTTCCACCAACAGGATCCAGTCATTGGACTCTGCTGTCAGAAGCCGTTTTGAAGAAGAAATCGGATTTATTCTTCCTAACCCCGAAGAGGTCGAGCAGATTCTTCAAGCCAATCTGGAAACATTCCCGCTGCCGGTTGACCCGGCTTTCAGCGTGAAGCGCTTTGCAAAAGACGCTGCAGGATTTTCCGGCAGGGATTTGGTCCACAAAGTGCTCAAAACGGCGCTGCACCGCGCGATTATCGAAGATGAAAAATACGTGAAAGCGGAATATTTCACGAACGCGCTTTCGGAATTGAAAAAGAACGGTTCCGGTGATGACTGTCAGCAGTTCTATGCCTGATGACCGGGCAGACCTGACCGTCACTCTTTTTATTCCGGAATCTGTTATGGTTTATCAATAAATGACAAAAAGGAATTACTATGGAAGCTGATGTTGAAATATTAGAAACAGACCGCTTTGACTGTCTGGTTGTCAATGTGATTAAGACAATGACTTACCAAGGCGTAACGATTGAAGAACCGTTTTCCAAAGGCCGCGTTTACTTCGGTAAAGTTCCGGCGGACATTGACATTAAAGTCGGCGACGTGCTGTTCATCGGCGCCAAACCGCTCGGTGAAGAAAAAGATCAGGGCAGCATGGAAGTTTATCTTTATGACGAAGAAGATAACCGGCTGGACTGGACTTTAATTTACTGATTTTTATTTCTTTTGATTTGTTCTTCAGAATCACGATTTCTGAAGAAACTTTTTTTGTTTTCATCAAAAACGTCATTTGTCAGAATAATCAAACTCTCTTCTAAAGCAGAAAGAATTGCCGCCGCACCTGCAAAAATAAGCATCCAAAGCGGAAAGTATCCCATATAAACGCAGAGGGGCAGAATCATAAAAACGACGAATCCTGCCGTTTTATTCCCGAGAGTATGAATGCTCCCCCATAAATTGAATTTGATTTTTGCAAGAAGAAAATTCACGCCGCGAATCAGAAAAACAACTGCCGTTAAAATAAAAACAGAGAGGTTGTTCTCAATTCCCGCCAGAATAAACAAAGAAAATAAAGCGGACATGAAAAAGGTGAAATCGCCCAAACTGTCAAGTTTCGCACCGAATTTTGATTCGGCTTGAAAGCGGCGTGCAATAAAACCGTCTGCAACATCCGTTACACCGCAGAAAAGATAAACCGCCAGGAAATAAACCGGTTTTTCAATCAAAAAGATGAGAGAAAAAGAAAATAAGACACGCAAAAAAGATAAAAGGTTCGGAACTTGACGAATAAAGTGTTCTTCCGATCTTTCCGCCATTTTATTCGTCTCGGAATTCAACATCAATTTCCATCAAATCTTCGGCCACAATCACGTTTTCAAACTCGCTTGCCGCATCTTCATAAACAGTTTCTTCTTCATCCGTCAGGCGCGGGCTGAGATGCGTTAAAACAAGTTTTCGGATGTTGTATTTTTTCGCCATTCTGGCGGCGCCTTTGGCGGTGGAATGACCGTATTCATTTGCCTGAGCGGCCATTTCCGATACAAAAGTCGCTTCATGGATGACCAGGTCAGCGCCTTCGGATTCATAGAAGAAAACGTCGGTTTCGCGGGTATCGCCGCTGTAAGAAATTTTGCGGCCGGGGCGGGCCGGACCGACGACATCTTTGGAATAAACGACAGTGCCGTCTTTTAGTGTGATATTTTCGCCGCGGTGAAGTTTGGCAAAATTCGGGCCGGGTTCGACACCGAGTTCGACTGCTTTTTCACGGTTGAAGCGGCCCGGACGTATCTCTTCCTCAAGAACAAAACCAAGAGCAGGACGGTCGTGATCGGCGCGGACAGCTTTGATTGTGTAGCCGTTTCGCTGAACAATGTCACCGGGCGCGAGGATTTTCGGAATAATCGGATATTGGAGTTTGTGGGTGCCGAGTTTCTCAAAAGCTTCCATGACTTCAAAAAGACCGGCGGGGCCGTAAATTTCAAGTTTCTCTTCGCGGTCGAAAAACCCCATCGTCTGGAGGAGGCCGGGGAGGCCCAGAATGTGGTCGCCGTGATAGTGGGACAAAAAAATCGCGCTGATTTTGACGAGACCTGTTTTGGCCGTCATCATCTGCCGCTGAGAGCCTTCACCGCAGTCAAAAAGTAAAAGCTCGCCTTCTCTGTTGACCATGATGCCGGCAGGATTTCTCTCTTTGGAAGGCAGCGCGCCGCCCGTTCCGAGAAACGTTATTTTAAGCATGGAAAAGCAAAAGGTCTTTAATTATTTAAAATATGAGTTTCAATTTAAGCATTTAAAATATTAAAATTATTACAAATATTTGCAACGGGTGATTATATGGCAGCGCCGAAGAAAGAAACAAAAACGACAGCAGAACCGAGAATAAAAACGGCTTCGAAAACAACAGCAAAAGGGACGGCAAAAGCAGCAGCAAAACCAACTCAAAAACAGAATTTTAAAAAATCCGCCGGAAATCCCGACACGAAGACCCCGCGCCAAACAGTAACTGAAATGCCGGCCGTGAAACGCACAATCAAACCTGTGCCGCTTTCCAAGCTCCCGAAATTCCCGATTTCAAAAAAGCCCGACAACCGTGCGAATTTCAACGCGGTTTGGGAAATCCTGCAGCAGCTTTATCCGAAACCTGATGTTGAATTAAACTTCGAAACGCCCTGGGAAGTATTGGCGGCAACGATTCTCTCGGCGCAATGCACCGACCGCCAGGTCAATACGGTCACGAAAGTTTTGTTCAAAAAATACAGAACGATTGAAGACTACGCCAACGCCGACCCGATAGAATTCGGAAAAGACATTTATTCCACGGGATTTTTCAATTCCAAAACAAAACATATCATCGGAAGCGCCAATGCGGTTTTAAAACAGTATAACGGAGTCGTTCCCGATACGATGGCCGAGCTCACCAAACTTCCCGGCGTCGGCCGGAAAACGGCAAACATCGTCCTCTCCCGCGGCTTCGGAATCAATGACGGAATCGCCGTTGATACGCACGTGAAACGCCTTGCCAACAAAATCGGATTTACTGAACAGGAAGATCCCGAAAAAATCGAACAGGATTTAATGAAGCTGGCAAAAAGAGAAGAGTATGATAACTTATCACTGACACTGATTTTCCACGGGCGCCGTGTCTGCGATGCCAAAAAACCGAAATGTGAAGTTTGCGCGATTCAGGATATGTGTCCGTCGGCGTTCACATAAAGTTTATTTTAATTTTTTGAATTTTTAAAAACGAAAAACAGATGAAATGAACGGATTGACGAGCCAGTCCGTTCATTTCATTGTGTGTGTTGGGGTTGTGTTACAGAATTGGGGAGGTGGGGATTATATCCGTTTTTTTGGAGGGTTACAGAATCATTGTAATGACGCGCCATAAGATGTAAACCACAATCAGAAAAACGATCAGGGATACGAGTATGGAAATCGCTTGGTTCATTGACATAATTTTTTCCTCCAATGTGTGTGTTATTTAGGGGGTTATAAAAGCAAATT
>CAYUQC010000029.1:0-21596 GCA_964446755.1 uncultured Methanosarcinales archaeon | reverse complement strand
GAACTTGAATTAAACAAAGCTATGATCCTGAAGGCACAGGAAAAAGAATTGCAGAACAAGATTTCGGTGCTGGAAAAAAATATCATAGAAATGGAAAAGGAAATTCAAAATTTGGTCAAAGACGTCAATGTCCGAAAAGCCGAATTGAGAGAAAGTTTCGATGAATGGAATGACGTTCGGGAAATATTAAGAAGTTTGCCCAATGATTCGGAAACCATAATCAGAACCCAATTTGAAGTGATTTTTGACGGCGGTATTGTTAAAGGTATTTCCGTCCGTGAAATGTATACGTTCGGAAAATCATTCAGGATGGAAAAAGAAGAGATAGATGCCGTTTTGGAAAAAATGCACCGAAACGGTGAAATTTCGTATCCGAAACCTGATGTTGTTTCCTATCATATAAAACGCTGAAAAAGGAACGGAGCCGTTTCAATCGGCTCGGCCGAAGGAAAGAGTCTCATCATTCATTTCAAATCTGTCGGCACCGTCAAAAGCAACAAAAAACACCAAATCGGTTTGCTCCTCTAAATAATCATATTTGCATGCCCATTTGGAAAACATTTTCAAAAACACTTCCAAATTGTCTTCTTGTTTCAGAACGGCAGACAATTCATCTTTATCCCGGAATGTAAAATCGTCGGCAGCATGTGGATTAATAAAACAAAGCGCAAAAAAAACGGGAAATGTCTCTCTGCGCCAACCGTACTTGGAAAGTATTCTTTTGATGCCGTCATACTGATTGCTCCGGTCTTCCTTTTCCGGGTGAGTCGTCATAAAATGTTTGACAAAAAGTTTAATGTACTTCGGATCGGCAAGCGCCAGCTGTGCCGCGAAAAAAGAGCCGCCGGAAAATGTTTCAGAAACCATAACAGGTTCGTATTTTTTGTTGGATTTGATGATTTGCTTAACCGCTTTTTTAATCAAGGGATAAAGTTCCGGATACTGAACGGCATCAAGCGAAATCAACAGTTCACCCGAAACCGGAAAATCATCACCTTCGGAACCGAAAACATCTGAAAGCAAAGCGGAATACCAATCAGAATTATTTTTATCAGCCTTCCGGATTCTTTCTGAAAGCAGCACAAATTTTTCTTCGTATTGCTCTTTCGTGAATGATTTCATAAAAAACAATTTACAGGAACATATATAACAGTAATGCAGGACGCTGTTTTAAATTTTTGCCGGAAGAGACCAGGCTTCTGATTCAACTGAGGGCTGATGTAAACACAAAAGAGGTGAGAAATAATTTTAAATAACATACCTGACAAAAGTAAAGTATGAAGGAAAGCATTGACGAAATGTATCAGTGCAGCCCGCCCGGCACACTTATTCAGGATACGCCTTTCGGCTATACGCTCGGACTGATCAGCGGCAAATACAAAATGATGATTCTCTATTGGATATGGGAATATGAAGAAATCCGGTACAATCAGCTCAAACGCTGTATCCGGACGATTTCCGACAGAACTCTCAGCCAGACATTGAAAGAAATGGAGGCGGACGGATTGGTTATTCGGAAAGAATATCCTCAGGTTCCGCCCAAAGTGGAATACTCACTCTCGGAACGCGGAAAATCTTTGATCCCGATTTTGGATTATATGTGCATATGGGGAAACTTGAACAAACCCAGTGAAAAAGAAACGAACCTGCCGGACATGCAGAAAATCATCGTCAAATATTACAGTGACCAAGTGAATTAACCGTTCACTTTCTTTTTTAATTCACGGTCCTTTTTAAAGAGCATGCGCTTTACTTTTTGATATTAACTATACTGTCCGTTAGTGTCCACGTTAAATATTCTTCTGTCTTTCTCAAAATACTGAAAATCAGGAGATTAAAAATGAAAAAACTCGGATTCGGTTTAATGCGGTTGCCGCAGACAAACGAGAATGATCATTCAAATGTTGATACGGAATATGTCAAAAAAATGGCTGATTTCTTTTTAGAGAAAGGATTTACGCATTTCGACACGGGATATCCGTATCATAACGGCAGCAGTGAAAAAGCGTTTAAAGAAGCGGTTGTCCAAAGACATCCGAGAGAATCTTTTACGATTTCCGATAAAATGCCGGTTTGGATGGTTACCTCCGGCGCAGATTACCGGAAATATTTTGACCAACAGCTGGAAAGATGCGGTGTTGACTATTTTGACTTGTACCTGCTCCATAATTTAGGAGAAAAAAGTTACAACGACTCTCTCAAACACGGCGGTTTTGACTTTTTGAGAAAACTGAAATCGGAAGGAAAAGCCAAAACCATCGGTTTTTCATACCATGACAAAGCGGATATTTTGGACCGGATTTTAACGGAACAGCCGGATATGGATTACATTCTGCTTCAGATAAATTATGCGGACTGGGAAGACGAATCTATTGAGTCGCGCAAATGTTATGAAGCTGCTGTCAAGCACAATGTTCCCGTTATCGTGATGGAACCGCTGAAAGGCGGCTCATTGGTGGACGTTCCGCCGGAACTTGAAAAGCTCTTCAAGGAAGCCCGTCCGGAAATGAGTGTTGCGTCCTGGGCGATTCGTTTTACGGCATCGCTGGAAAATGTCGCCTGTGTCCTCAGCGGTATGAGCAACATGGAACAGATGGAAGACAATGTCGGTTATATGAAAAATTTTGTCCCGCTCGATGCGGAAGAACACGAAATCATATGCAAAGCCTCTGAAATGATAAAAGAAGCTTTTGCGATTCCATGTACGGCCTGCAATTACTGCATTGAAGAATGCCCGAAGAACATTCCGATTCCGAAATATTTCTCGTTGTACAACAACCAGGACCAATTCGGCCTCCTGCCGCCGCATTTCGCCTATTACGAAAATATAAGCACGGACCACGGAAAAGCGTCGGAATGCATCGGCTGTCAGCAATGTGAAGAACATTGTCCGCAGCACATTGAAATTGTCAACCGCATGGCAGATGTTTCGAAAGTTTTTGATCTCCGGTGAAAAAAAGCAAACGGTACGAATATGGAATACAGAAAAACAAAAAACGGAGAGCTGATGAGCACAATCGGCATCGGGGCTTCCCGTATTCATGAGATGTCAGCCGAAGAAATCGGCAATCTGATTGATTATGCTGTCAGCCAGGGTATCAATGTATTTGATTTAGCGATGTCTTACCCCGAGCCTTTTGAAAAAATCGGAAAAGCTTTGGAAGGCAGAAGAGAGCAGATAAATCTCCAGATACACCTCGGAATGACGTTTCCGAACGGCCAGTATGTCCGCACGCGGAATCTTGCGGATGTAAAAAAAGGGTTTGAAGATCAACTCCGTCAGCTCGGAACGGACTATATTGATGTGGGTTTCATTCATTACGTGGATGATTTCGCCGATTTCGAAAAGGTGATGTCCGGCGGGACTTTTGATTACGCCAAACAGCTCAAAAAAGACGGAAAAATTCGCTTCTTAGGTATCGCGTCCCATTCGGCGGAAATCTGCCGCCGGTTCATTGAGACGGGAGAAGCGGACATCATCATGTTCAGTGTCAATGCCGCTTATGATTTGGATCCTGTGAACAACATTCCTTTTGAAGGTTATGATACGTCCGGACAGGACAGCTCTGCCGTTTCAAATGAAAGGGCGGCGCTTTACCGTGAATGTGAAAAACACGGCATTGGTATTGAAGTGATGAAACCTTTCGGCGGAGGAATTCTGCTGAATTCCGAAACCTCGCCGTTTGGGAAAGCCATGAGCGTTCTGCAATGCCTTCAGTATGCTCTGGACCGCCCGGCCGTTCTGACATGTCTGCTGGGCGTTGGATCCGTATCGGAGTTGGAAGATGCCGCAGGTTACTACTTATCGGCAAAAGAAGAGCGTGATTACTCTTTCATTGCCGACCTGCAGCACAAAGATATGCGGGGCGTCTGCGTTTACTGCAATCACTGCCTGCCCTGCCCGTCTGAAATTGATATTGCGGCTGTCCATAAATATTCGGATTTGTATCTCGCCGGAGACAAATTGGCAAAAGAACATTACGCTTCTTTGAAAAAAAATGCGCAAGACTGTATTGAATGCGGCTCCTGCGAAAAGAACTGCCCTTTCGGCGTTTCTGTTATTCAGAAGATGAAGCAAACAAAATCAATAATGAGGAGTGAATGATGAGAAATATATTCGGCATATTTCTTGTTTCAATGGTGCTGATTACCGCCGTCGCGGGATGTATCGGAAATAATGACGGCACGGCAGGCGGTACAAATGAAACAACAAATAACACAGAAATAAAGAACAGCGCGGACGGCAAAATTCTGATCGTGTATTATTCCAGAACGGGAAATACTGAAACGATTGCAGACCAGATTTATGAAACGGTCGGCGGCGACAGGGTAAAAATCGAAACGGTAACGCTGTATCCGGAAGAATACAGTGATGTGACGGCACAAGCTCAAAAGGAATTGAATGAAGCTTATTTGCCGCCGATTACAAACCGGATTGAAAACTTGGATGAATATGATACGGTTTTCTTCGGTTATCCGATTTGGTGGGGCACCATTCCGCCGGCGATGATGACTTTTCTGTCGGAAAATGACCTTTCGGGCAAAACCGTTATTCCGTTCTGCACGCACGGCGGGAGCGGACAGGCGCAGAGTCTTGAGGCAATTCGGGAATACAGCCCGAACGCAACGATTTCTGAAAACCTTGTTGTGAGAGGAAGTGATGTGTCTTCCTCACAGGAAGTGATTGCGGCATGGCTGGAAAGATTGGGCTATAACAGCAGCTCGGAAGGAATTAAAGTCAGAATAACCACCGGCAATGAAACGCTGACAGCTACATTTATCGATAACCCTGCATCAAGAGCTTTAATCGAAAGGTTTCCGCTGACTTTGCCGATGGAAGACCTTTATTTCAGAGAAATGTACTGCAGCTTACAGGAAGAACTTCCTGCGCCCGATGCGGGCAGACGCGGTTATGGAGTCGGAGAGATCGCTTATTGGACTCCCGGCCGCGGAGTGGTGATTTTTTACGAACAGAACGGAGAGGTCATCAGCGGCCTTCAAAGTATCGGGCGAATTGATTCGGGCGTTGAAATCTTTAAAGAGACAGGAAACACGGAAGTCACATTTGAATTAATCGAATAAAGAGAATAAAAGGTGAAAAAATGAATCAAAAAATATTAATTGCGTATTATACTCATTCGGGAAACACGAAAAAGATTGCGGAGCAGATCCGAAATGAAACAAACGGGACACTTTTTGAAATCGTTCCTGAAAAAGCATATCCTGAAGACTATAACACAGTTGTTCAGCAGGCAAAAGAAGAAATCAATGCGGGATTTAAGCCGGCATTGAAAAGAAAAATCGATGACATCCATGAATATGACGTCGTTTTCGTCGGTTCGCCGAACTGGTGGAGCACAAACGCGCCGCCGATTGACACATTTTTAACGGAAAATGATCTGTCCGGCAAGACAGTTGTGCCGTTCTGCACGCACGGCGGCGGCGGCCCGGCAAGAACGGCTCAGGATGTTGCCGTACTGTGCCCGGACTCGACCGTTTTGGAAGGGTTTTCCGTTTCCGATAAAAACATCGGAAAAGCCGGTGCTCAGGTTTCGGAATGGCTGAAAAAAATCGGCGTGATTTAAAATATGACATCAAAAGACATTTTAGAACGGGACAAAACCGGAGAGATGATTTCAATCAACGATCCGGAATACGGAAAGATCGCTGCGCTGATTGAAGAAGCGCAGCGGATTACCGCTGAGATGAATACGGGTTACCGTCCGTCCGAAGAAATCAGAAAACTCTTTTCAAAATTGACCGGAAAAGAGGTGGATGAAACATTTCAGATTTTGATGCCGTTTTACACGGATTTCGGAAAGAATATTTCAATCGGGAAAAATGTTTTTGTTAACCACGCCTGTACTTTTATGGACAGAGGCGGCATTACGATTGAAGACAACGTTCTGATCGGCCCGAAAGTGAATCTGCTGACAATTAACCATCCGGTTGACCCGGCGGACAGAAGATGCACCGTTTCCGTACCGATAAAAATCTGCAGAAATGCCTGGATCGGCGCAGCGGCAACTGTTCTTGCAGGGATTACGATCGGCGAAAATTCGATTATCTCCGCCGGTGCCGTTGTAACAAAAGATGTGCCGGCAAATGTGATTGTCGCCGGCTGCCCCGCAAAAATAATTAAAAAAATTGAATGAGAAATATTATTTGTTTGTCATTCAAAGGCAATATTCCGAAAAGTCACGTTTCAGTTCGGAATTGATTGTCGTTAAAGAGCGGACGATGTTTGTAATAATCGACTCGGACAGTTTTATCAAACGGTCGAGAGCGGCTTCAGTCCGTTCAAACTCTTTGACAACGACACCGTTGTCGGTGTGCGTAAAGAAAGCCTGCTCCGTCAAGAGATTTTTGACCGATTCCAGAGAAACGACAACAACAATCGAATCTTTATTGAACTCTTTGCCGACGTAAGGGTAATCGTTGTTTAATTTCTGTCCCGTGACGATGAACTCATCAATGATTTCAGACAATCCGTCATGATATTTCAAAACCGGAACATGTTTGAAATGAGGATTGGTCTCATAGTCTTTTTTCAGTTCGCTGCGGAATTCCGCGAAATCGCTGCGGATTTTTCTCAGCAGTTTATTGGAAGGCACATAATAACATTCCAGCACTTCCTGGTAATATTTGAAGTTCTCAACAGCAAGATGTTTTTTATGATATTCAATTAACATTGAAATATCTGTATTCGGCATATCCATCAGTATCCCCCGAGGTTTTTTAATAAGAATCGAACGGCATCAATCATTTTCGGCAAAAAATTGCCGACAAAAATATAATTAAAAAGTTTTTACTTAAATCTTCCCACCATATAATATAGAAAGTTTAAAAAATATATACTTTTTAAAAAAAAGAAAATGTTTATTCATTTGAGCAATAGACAACGGTTTTGAATCCGGATCCGATTTATATTGCGTCATTGACTTTTTTTCTGTAAAATTCACCCCATGTACTCATTGAACCCAGAATCGGCTCCAAACTTTCGCCGAGCTCGGTCAGCGAATATTCAACGCGCGGGGGAATTTCAGCGTAAGCGACTCTGTTGACGAGACCGTCCTGTTCCATTGCTTTCAGCTGCTGCGTCAGCATTCTTTGGCTGATGTGGCTGATAGATTTCTGCAGCTCCCCAAACCGTTTTTTCCCGGGCATGAGTTCTCTTAAGATCAGCACTTTCCATTTGTCGCCGATGAGCTGAAGTGTGACTTCAACCGGACAGGGGGGTAATTCTTTCATTCAAATCACTTCTCGGAATCTGTTAAACCAATATAAAGCAACAATAGTTACTTTTTGATGCCTATATTACATATTGATTTCTGCTTACTATAAATAAGAATCTGTCTTTTTTGAATTTGCATTTGCCGGCAAAAATAAACTTAATTAAAAATCAAAAAGAGGAAAATAAAATGAAAATCGCAATTATCGGTGCAAACGGAAAAGAAGGGAAATACCTGACGGAAGAAGCTTCGTTGAGAGGACATGACGTTACAGCCGTCGTCAGAGATGCTCAAAAAGTCAAACCCAATGTGAAAATATTGGAAAAAGATTTGTTTGACCTGACTTACGAAGACCTGAAACCCTTTGACGCCGTTATTGACGCTTTCGGTGCATGGACTCCGGAAACGCTGCCGCTTCACCAAACATCATTGAAACATCTGACAGATATTTTGAAAGGCCACGAAAACATCCGTCTTTTGATTGTCGGCGGCGCCGGCAGTTTGTATGTCGACCCCGAACACAAAACCCGATTGATGGATACACCCGAATTTCCGGACGCTTTCATGCCGCTTGCAACTGCCATGGGAAAAGCGTTTGATGAGTTGAAGAAAACGGAAGGTGTGAATTGGACTTATTTGAGCCCTGCCGCCGATTTTGCTGCTGACGGTGAAAGAACAGGGAAATATAAACTCGGCGGCGATGAGTTGATAACAAACAGTGCCGGAAACAGTCAAATCAGTTACGCAGATTATGCAACCGCAATGATTGATGAAGCCGAGAACGGGAAGTTTAAGAACCGGAGATTTTCCGTTGTTTCCGAGTGAACAGCATACGATTTGAGGAGAAATTATGAAAACATTTTATTTTGTATTCATTCTTGCATTGACGAGTGTTTTTTTTGCCGGCTGCATTGGCAATGGTACAATAGCTGAACCGCCGTCCAATGTTATCATAAAAGAATACGGGGATGTTCGTCTTCATACATTCCTTTCCGACAGTGTTTCACCGGTGATTGTGGAAAAGAACAGACTTGTCATGATTGACTATCCAGGTGACTCGGCGGAACAGGCTGCCGCTTTTAAGGAATACGCTGAAAGTCTCGGAAAACCCGTTGACCGAATCATTATCAGCCATATTGATGAAGCCCATTGGACCGGAGTCGAAGAATATTTCCCGAATGTGCCTTTGTACAGTGTTGATGCGGATGAAATCATGTCAACCGAAAACGGTGCGAATCTGACCGTCATCCGGTTAAACGATAATGCAAAAGAAACTATTGACGGCGGGAGCTATGAATTCGAAACAAACCGGGAAATCGGTGCATGGGTCGTAAAACTTCCGGATCAGAAAGCGGTTTATGTCGAACATTTGGGTTACGTTAACCTGCATATTCTGTTGGTGCCGTTGGAACCGCGTCTGGAAATACTTCAAACACTTGAAGCGGAAGGATATACTTGGTTTATGCCCGGACACGGAATGCCGATGACTGCTCCTGAATTTGTTGACACGGTTGAAAGATACTACGGGGATGTTCTGCAAGCCGTTTCCGAATCTGAGACACCTGAGGAAGCCAAAGCAATAATTATGGCGAAATATCCGGATTATTACTCTGAAGGATTATTGGATGCGCTGTTTCCGCAATTTTTCAATTGAATAAACGGGGAAGCGAAATATATCGGCAAAAATGCGGGAAAAATTCCCGCATGATATGCCGTAAACGAATAATATAATGAATTATATATAGAAACTAATTTATATAACTGTGCCTGTTTTTAATATATCCCGAACGGGAAATAAAAATTCAGGTGAGAAAGAATGGCATGTACGCCCCAAATCGTTATTATTGCTGTCCAAAAAGATGACGAGGACAGAATTCAGTTTTTACTCAGAGAAGATGAACGCACTGTTTATTCCAGAGCGGAACTTGTAGAAAAAATCAAAAACAATGAAGCTGAAGTTTATGCAAGAGATATGGCCGGACACTCCGTGCCGATCAGAGTTTTCAGAAATGAATGGCTGAAAACGGAAGCCAATGACGACGAATGCGACAATTTGGACAATCTGCCGACTTTTGTTTATTCCTGTTAAACTTTTTTAAAAAAGTGAAATTTTTAATTTCACTTTACGTTTTTGAATAACATGCTTTAAGAATCGATTCTTGCGATTTTAAAAATCCGCGTTTCGTCGTTGCAGGAAGCAGCCATTATTTTCTCATGATCTGCCCACCGCTTTTACAGATTTTGGAATGACGTGATTCATTTATTCAAATTTACATTTGACAAGTTGAACATACGGGTATGTTTTTAATAATTCAGGCTGCTCAATGTATATTTGCGGATCGTCGTAAAATGAAAAATTCCCTGTTGAGTAAACAGAAGAGTATAATATGATTTCTTTTCCGTGTTCGATTTCTACAGGGTTGTTAATTGCGCCGTAAACATGAGCGTATGCCTTATTATTCATTTCAATCGGGTTGCTCATGTGACTTATTGTCGTATTGTCCGTCTCCAATGTAAGTATCCAGCTTTGGTCGGAAGTGGTAAGGACCGCGAATTTTCCCTCAACCGGTTTTGCTTCATCAATGACTGTACTTACACCTGCCGGTTTGTCAATCAGTTCACCGTTTTCGTAGATTTCCACCCAAAAATCTGCGCTTTTTATCGGCTGTTCGGTTTTAAAATCGAAAAAAAGAAGGTTTTGTTCACCTGCGTAAGAAAGCAAATTGACAATATCTTTCTGCTCTTGTGAAAGATTCACGGAAGCAATTTCGTTTTTAGGTTTTGTCTCTTTTTCCTGTAAACATCCGGCCGTACAAATCATCAAACAAATAACAAAAAGAATCATAAAGAGTTTTTTCATGGTATTTCACAGGGTTCTTTTAAACTAAAAAACTTTTCAAAATCACAGCAATTATATAACCGAACACATAAAACTGGAAATATGGCAACATTACGCCTTTTATTCCCGCAATGGCAGGGCGGCAATAATCCTGCCTACTCGCTCGGAGCCGAATTGCTGGCTTGGCTGGCACCGAACCCGAAAGAGGATATTCAGATCACCGTTCCCGTTAATCTTTACGACGGCTCGGAACTGCCTGTTGAAGGCGACGTTGTCGGACGCTCCGTTCTTTTGCGTCAACTCAAATCGGCCGGAAAAATCATCGAAGCTTACAATCCTGACAAAATTATTGTCTTCGGCGGCGATTGCCTTGTTTCGCAGGCTCCTTTTGCGTTTTTGAATGAAAAATACGGCGGAAATCTCGGCGTTTTGTGGATCGACGCTCATCCGGATGTATCGACACCGGCTATGTATTATCACGAACATGCGATGGTTTTGGGCAATCTTCTCGGGGAAGGCGATCCGTCTTTTTCTGCCGAAGTTAAAATGCCCTTGAATCCGAAAAATGTCATGTACGCCGGATTGCAGAAAACATCAGCCGATGAAGCAGAAATCGTCAACCGTCTGAATTTGCGTCAAGCCGCTTTCGAAGAAATCGCAGAAAACAGTAATGTCATTACGGATTGGATCAAAAATGAAAAGATTAAACACCTGGCGATTCATCTTGATTTGGACGTTCTAGACCCGATTCTTTTCCGTTCTTTGCTGTTTGCGCAGCCGGACGGAACTGTGATTAATTCGCCGAGCGGCAAAATGACGCTTCCTCAAATCGGACAGATTATCAACGACGTGTCAAAAGAAACGGATATTGTCAGCTTATCTATCACTGAGCACTTGCCTTGGGACGCGGTCAATTTGAAGAATTTTCTGGCGTCTTTGCCTGTTTTCAAAGAATAAATAGTTATAAAAAAGAGTAAATATTTGAATTTCGGTTCTTAAAATGAATGTACTCTTATTGAAATTTAAGGAAATGAGTTTATGGGATTGATTCAAAACCGGATTGTTGTAAAAGTGGGCACATCAACACTGACCAATGAAATCGGAAAAAATGATTTGCGGTCATTCGATCGGTTGGCTTGCGTGCTGGCCGATGTCCAGAACATGGGCTATGAAATAATATTGGTTTCATCGGGAGCCATTGCGCTCGGATCGAATAAACTGGGAATGGAAAAACGTCCGACGGAAATGCGGCTTAAACAAGCGGCTGCTGCAGTCGGACAATGCAGTATTATCCATTTGTATGAAAAATTCTTCAGCGACTATGATAAATCAATTGCACAAATATTGCTGAACGCTGAAGATATTGAACAAGAAGAAAAGAAACAAAATCTGACCAATACTTTTGAAGCGCTTTTGGAACTGGGAATCATACCTGTCGTGAATGAAAATGATTCGGTCAGCTATACGGAAATTGAATCCGAAGACAGGCTTTTTGGTGACAACGATATGCTTTCTGCGGTTGTTGCCGTTCTTTGCCGGGCGGAAAAACTCGTTATTTTATCGGATATTGACGGCTTTTATGACTGTGATCCCCGCCTCAATCCCAATGCGAAATTAATAGAAGAGATCAGTAAAATTGATGACAATATTAAATTATTGGCAGGCGGCGCGGGTTCCAGACGGGGTACAGGCGGCATGAAAACAAAACTTCAGGCTGCGGAGTTGGCAACATCTCAGGGTATTGACACCATCGTTACAAACGGAAAACAACCCGAAAATCTTTATGATATAGTTAAAGGAAAAAAGAAAGGCACTTTATTCACAGGGAAATAAAAAAGCAAAAAACTGAGTTTTGTCTTGAGTGCGGGGGAAGGGAGTCGAACCCCTGAACGCCTACGCGAACAGATCTTGAGTCTGTCACCGTTGACCACTTGGTTACCCCCGCAGGGTGTTATGTTTCATAAAAGTAAACAACTCTAAAATCGATTTTTCATATAAATAGATTATGATGAAGCCTTCTTTTTCTTTTTTCCGGGCTTCAGAACAGCAGGAAATAAAGCGCGAATGAAAGAACGGCGCCGGAAAGCGTTGAAAAAACGTTGACACCGCTGTTTGACAAAATCCCTCTTTTTTGAAGAACGGCGCCGAGAACGCTGTCAATGTTGGTTCCGAGGAAACCGCCGACAACGGCGACCAGCAGAGATAGCCACAACGTGTCGATCATGCCGAATGCGAACGCCATCAAACCGATGATAACAGATCCGGCCAGACAGGCCGCTTCACCGAGCAGGCTGACACCGCCGTCTTCGCCGGGCTTTGCTTTTCGAAGATTCGTAATCATATACGTCGGGCCTTTGGCTGTCACACCGATTTCGCTGGCCATTGTATCACCTGTCGCCGTTGCGACGGTGCCGACGTAAGCGAAGACCAGCGGCGTTGCCAGCCAGCTCCAGTCCGGATACAGGGAAAGAACGCCGAAAAGAACAGCGATAATAAGTGCCCAGATGCTGTTTGAGAAAACATTTTCATAACTTCGGATCCCCGTCTTGGATTCGGCGAGGCCGGCGGCCTTTTTCTGCTTGAATTTGTACTTTGTAAATCCGCCGCCGAGGATAA
The DNA here is from genome assembly GCA_964446755.1 of uncultured Methanosarcinales archaeon. GTDB lineage: Archaea > Halobacteriota > Methanosarcinia > Methanosarcinales > Methanosarcinaceae > Methanimicrococcus. The sequence goes on along the minus strand of CAYUQC010000029.1, from coordinate 8,909 downwards.
AGAACGCAACGAGGAGAACGAACCACCAGATATTTGTAAACAGAATAATCAAAATACCGAGAACAGCCGCCGAAAATAGAGCCGATACGTCAGCGATTTTGTAACGGTACGCCAGAAAAGCCAGGATCACGGAAAAGAGAGCGGCGAAAACGGTTTCCGACCACGGGGTTTGGTAGTTGATCAGCAGAAGCGCCCACATTGAAAACAGCGCGCCGAGGTAAATGGATGCGTTGGCATTGATTTTGGACGGGATTGATTCAAACAAGCTGCCGATAAAAGCGCCGATGATTGAAATGAAAAAGAGCTGATTCAAAAAATCAACCGTCAGGTCGTATCCCGTAAAGGAAGCCACCCAAACACCGGCCAAAAAGGCGCCGATGACACGGAGCAGTATCAAAAAAAATTCATAAAGCAAAGAAATGTTTTTGAATTTTGCCGATTCACGGACATTTTCATACAGCGTCACTTTGTTGAATAAAGAAAACCATGAACGTGTGCTGAAAATCGTTACAGCAAGCGCCTGGAAAATCAGAAAACTCGGGAACTCGATATTATAATTTTCAACGACGGCCGCCGCCAAAAAACTGAGCGTTAAAATGCCCGCCAGCAATCTGAAATCAAAAGACAATTGTTTGAGTTTGTTTTCATCCGTGAGATGAAAAAGCCCGGCAACTTTCGGCAGAAGCGGTGTCATCGCCAAAACGCAGAGAACAAAACAGGCTGCAAAAAAAACCCAAAGCGGGAGAACGGCGGCCGATAATATAAACAAAATGCCCGCGGCATATTTCGCCAAATAAAAAAGCTTGCAAGTACGAATGTGATGTGAATCTGAGTCAACACTCGTTATTGCCGCGGTTCCGTTCATAAATATCCCAATCTGTTCCGATCAAAAATAACATTAATAGAATTGGGCTTTCTTATCTTTTTTGGTATATAAAATGTCTGACACCGACAGCCGAATATTGAAAATAATAAAGACGGACAACGAAGTTTCATCCGTCAATTCATGTAAACGACTTTTGTGTAAACATATTCGGGGTTGAAATTGCCGCCGTAAACAACGCACGTAAAACGTGTTTGAGCCCGCCGCGGTACCTGAACCGTATATTCGGCCCACCCGGAACCGTCATCCGCAAGTGTTCCGAGAGAGATTTCACCGCTTTGAGACCACACGCGCGTCATGTCAAACGGTTCGGACTCGGCCATAATAATAACCGTGACATTTTGACCCGAAGTCGGGCCGGTATTTGTCACGTTGCAGCGGACTTTGTAGTAAACATAATTCCAGTCACTCTCAACATAATCCGCCCGGATCTGAACATTCATTGCCGGCATCGGGTTCATCGAATACAATTTTGCCCGGGCGCCGATGAATTCAGAAGGCAGTTCGCCGATTTTAAAGTCAGAAGATGTCGTTTCGACATAATAATACCGGCTGCCGTTGAGCTCATAATAAGTTCCGGCCAGGTTTTCACTGCCTTTTACACCGAGTGCCATGTGCCCCGGAAGCTCGATAAGAACAACACCGTATCCCATTTCAAGCAAAAGCGCGGCTGCCAGAATCGCACTGTCTTCACAGTCTCCGCCGCCGTCAACGAGCGTTTCAATCGGATAGCGCGGATATTCATCATACCCCGTTGTGACACTGTCGGATGTGTAAGGCATTGCCTGGACAAAAGCAATAATATTCAAAACATTTTGGTCATCCGTGAAATTGTATTTGTCTCCTTGTTCTTTGAAACTGTCAATCATCTGTCCCAAAAAAACGCGGTCGTCTTCCGACAGGGCGTAATGGTCAAAGTCTTTGCCTGTATGTGATTTACTGCGGTAATAATCATAATAATCAACGGGAATCGTCACCGTAATGGATTGTGCATACCCGCCGTACGTCCATGAATAGGTGCGCACATATGTATCATCCGATGAATAATTCAAATTGTTTTCATCAACAGATGTCAGATAAGACGGCGTTTCGGCTTCGTCATATTCAGGCTCGGGTGAAGTCGGGATAACAACAGGAACCGTGGATTCTCCGGAAGAAGAGAAAGAATAAACGCTGTAAACCGTCCCGACGGCAATTGACGCGGCTAAAATAATCAGAAAAGCAATAAAACATGCGCTTAAAAATCTGACAATACCGCGGGCATCCCGGACCATATATTTCACCGACAGAAAAACGAAACAAATGACTCAATAAAATGTATGAAACAAACCCTGTTGTCTTCACTGCTGAAACTGCAGTCAATAGAAAATAATTCAAAGTGTATAAATATCATTCGCTGAAGCGGCAATGGATTTAAAAAATAAGAAAAAGAAACGGGAAAAATCAATTTCTTGACTTTTTATTCTCGATTCTTTTCATTGCATAATCTTTATTGGAATGGGACTCTTTGCCGCCGTATTTTTTACCGCCGCTGCCGCCTTTACTGCCGGAGCCGCTTTTATACTTGCTGCCACCGCTGCCGCTTTTGCGGTCATCATATCTGCTGCCTTCCCGTTTGGCTTTATAGCCGCCGCTGCTTCCGCGGTCGTTTCTGCGGCCGCCTTCGTCGTTATTTTTGGCGCCGTATCTGCCCTTTTTGCCGCTGTCGCTTGTGAACCTCTGTTTCGGGATCTGAGCAAACATTTCGTCGATGATTTTGTCATCGGCGCGCGGAAGGATTCTGCTTTCATACGCTCTCTTCAGAAGGCATGTCACAACGTCTTCTGCGGTTCTTTCTTCCGTAATCAGCGCTTGGGCAAACTCTCTGAAAGGTTCGGCCTCTTCGGTGTGAACAAAATCGGAGTTGATGGCCACTGATAAGTCATGATACAATTTATCGCGCTTCATGGAAGCCACCTGATCGGCGTCCGGAAGCTCGACACGGCGGACATCGGCATTCGCCAGTTTTTTAATAAATGCGAATTTTCTGAAATCGGCCGGCGTTAAGAGAGTAATCGCGATACCGTTTTTTCCGGCGCGGCCGGTTCTGCCGATTCTGTGCGTGTACGATTCGGGGTCCTGCGGGATGTCATAATTGACGACGTGTGTCAACTCGTTAACATCAATACCGCGGGCTGCAACGTCTGTTGCGACGAGAATTCTCAATTTCTGCTTTCTGAAGCGGTCCATGATACGGATACGCTGTTCCTGTAAAATGTCGCCGTGAATCACGTCGGCATCATATCCGCGTTCTTCCAGCTTCTGAACGACATCATCGGACGTGTCTTTCCGGGCGCAGAAAACCAAGCCGTAGAAGTCCGGATCGGAATCAATGACACGGCAGAGCGCTTCAAACTTCAATGCGGGCGGCACATCAATGGAAAGCTGTTCGATTAAAACGGCTTCCTTGATTTTTTCAACTGAAACCATCTCGTATTGGCCCATATACTTTTTAGCGATTCCGAGAATCGGCTTCGGCATCGTTGCCGAGAAGCAGAGCATGCGTTTGTCGTCGCCGGTGTGCTGAATGATTTCTTTGATGTCGTCGATGAAACCCATGTTGAGCATTTCATCCGCTTCGTCTAAAACGAAATAAGAAATGCGGGACAAGTCCAGGCGTTTTCTGTGGATTAAATCGATGACACGGCCGGGTGTTCCGACAACGATATCAGCGCCTGCGGCGAGTGCGCGGAGCTGGATCGGAATCGGCTGGCCGCCGAAAACGGGGACGATGTTTAAGCCTTTCATGCCGCCGAAGGACGACATTTCATCGCACACCTGAATCGCAAGTTCGCGTGTCGGTGTTAAAATAATGGCTTGAACATGACCTGTTTTTTCCGTGATATTTTGAATAATCGGAACGCCGAAAGCGGCCGTCTTGCCGGAGCCGGTTTGTGCCTGGCCGATAATGTTGCAGTCACCGCTTAAGAAAAGCGGAATGGTTTGAATCTGAATGGGTGTCGGATTTTCATATCCTTTTAAAAGAAGGGATTGAATAATTCTGTCCGATATACCGAGGTCTTGGAATGTTGTTGTCATAATAATCACCGTTAGATGAACAAAAACAACGTCATAAGACCCTGCTGAAAGCTTCAAAGAGACCGACTCGTCCGGCCATTCCGAACGGAAAAAGGCGCCGATGACAAAAAAGACAAATCATCACGCCGACTGCTGCTGAAAAATTAATCGGTTCAGCAAATCAATAACACGATTGAAGAACAGGGTAAAACGCTGTTTCTGAGGCGGCCGTTTGAGTAAAACAAAGATAAAAACATAATCGAGTAAACGATACAGATTCTCTCTAACTGTTTCGGAAAATACGGCCGAAATTTCCGGAATTATCCTCTTGAATATGAATTTGGTGTGCCTTAACACACCGGAGAGAATCTAACCGGATAAGATTTCTTAAAACAGTATCCTGCTATAAGAAGCTTTCTCAGAAATGACGGAAAAAATAAGAAAATAAATCCGTTTCCGCAAGATAAAGAATTTAAGCGTTTGATACATCGTTCTCACATATTTTCACAGTCAAGCAAAAATAAATCAGGAGTTTTAAAATGTCCTTTCCGCTCACCCAAGAAGAATATGATGTCGTCGTGGTCGGCGCAGGCCCCGCCGGTTCAACGGCTGCGAAATATGCGGCAGCCGGCGGTGCTGATGTTTTGTTTGTCGACAGGAAACGGGAAATCGGAACGCCCGTTCAGTGCGCCGGATTCACTCCGGATGCATCGGAAATCGAAAACTTAATTCCGGGATTGGTTTTGCCCGAAGAAATGAAAAAGATCCCGAAGAACTGTATTCTGGCAGAAACAAACAAACAGCGGCTTTACAGCCCGGATTTGAAAACCAAAGAATTTGATGTGGACGGTTATGTTTTAGACCGCCGCCTTTTTGATACTCATCTGGCGGAACAGGCGGCTTGCGCGGGTGCCGAACTCTTATGCGGAACGGCCGTTAAATCCGTCCATTCGGATTCGGGCAAACATACAATTCGTCTGAACGGCGTTTTCGGAAAAGCGGACATCACCGCAAAAGTAATTATCGGTGCCGACGGCCCGAACTCTTTGATCGGAAAAACATTCGGCTTATGCCACGGCGCGAAAACGGTAAAATCCGATAGTTCCGCAGTCAATACCGTCCCCGTTTCAAATGTGCGTTATGAAAGAGGCATCGGTTTTGAATATAAAATGACGGGGATAGATGTCGATTCAAAATCATTGGAAATGTTTTTCGGAAACAAATACGTCCCGGGCGGATACATTTGGATATTTCCGGAAGGGGAAGGAAAAGCCAATGTCGGCATCGGCCTCAGGCATTCTCTCTGCACGGAGAAGTTATCCGCCCGTGACTTTTTAAACCGTTTTATTCGGGAACATCCGATCGTCACCGAAAAATTAAAGGGCGGGAAAATAACATCCGTCATCGCCGGCGTCATTCCTGCAGACGGCGCACCCGAAAGAACAGCAACCGACTCCGTGATGACGGCGGGTGATGCGGCCGGGCATGTGATGGCGACAAACGGCGGCGGGATTCCGTTTGCGATTGCCGCCGGAAAAATTGCAGGAGAAGTTGCCGCCGAAGCCGTTTCGGATGAAAAAGGCGGTAAAGGATTGTCCACGGCTTCGTACGAACAGCGTTGGCGCGCCGAATTCGGAGACGCGCTGGAAGCGTCCGTTCAGGCCAGAAAACTGATGGATAAATTTTTAGTTTCGGATAAAAGAATTAATGCGGCGTTCAAGTTCCTGCCGGCGGACAAGCTTAAAGAAATGCAGTGCGGAAGCATTCCGGGTGTCATGAGAAGGGGATTGGAACTGCTGCTGAAATGACTGAGCAGCATTATTTTTGTGAATAAAACCGGGAAACCGTAAAAGAATCAAAATTATCGCCGTCAACAACAAAATAAACAAATCCGCTGTTGTTCGGTACCTGAATATTGAAATCGACATCTTTTTTTCCGTCTTCTGAAATGTCACCGATATAAACGGTTTGATTCGGTCCGGAAAAATTGCTTTCGGTAATATCGCCGCTGTGAACCGTCACCGTTATATTTTTTCCGATGCCCGGCCCGTCATTTAAAAATCGGCTGCTTACGGAATAACCGGAATAATCCGCGTCGGAACCGACTCGGGCACAAGAGAATGATGCGGAGATTTCCGGAATCTGCACCATCGGGTAGATTTTGCAAAGTCTCGGATCGACCGAATCGGGAACAGACCCGACTTTATGTCCGGGAGAGGTCGTTTCGACATAATAATATTTTCCGCCGTTGTATTCATAGAACTGACCGCTGTAATTTCCGGAATCACGGATACCGAGCGCCATATGCTGAGGAACCAAAATCAAAACCGAATCATAACCGAGTTCATACAGTATTGCCGCGGCTAAAATGGCGGTATCTTCACAGTCTCCGGTTCTGTCCGTTAATGTTTCCACAGGATAACGCGGATAATCTTCCGCGCCTGCCGACTCTTCATCACTTGAATACGGAACGGATTGGACAAACGAAATGACATGTTCTGTAATCTGTTCTTCGGAATGGCCTTTTTGCCGTCCGTACTGTTTAAAATAATCGGCCAGCGCCCGTACTGCCCAGCGGTCATATTCCGAAAGCGCATATTGATTATAATCCGTCCGATCATGCGGCTTATTCAAATAATATTCATAGAGCTCCACGGGCCCGGAATATGTAAAAAAGTGATCATCTCCGTCATAATACCATGAGAAACCATTCAGTCCGGATGAATCACGTTCCAAAGAAGATCCCGCAGTATCCGTTTGAGGAAAACCGGCGTTCAGAAGTATACTGTCCGAATGACGCACAGGATCATCGAGATGATGATTTTGCAGCGGTTCGGAAAAAGGAACGGCACCCGCCAAAAATCCTAATGAAACGGCGGAAATGAGAAGAAAACACGCCGCGAATAAAACATAAAGTGCCGAACCCTGTAAATTTGCCAATAAACCACGCCCAAGTAATTTCGGTTTTGTTATCATATAAATTTAACCGATAATAAATTTTAATAAAAAGTTTCAAAAAAAGAAAGAAAGAATAAAATTTAAAGCTTAATTAACGGTTTGCGAAATTGAAATAAAATCCGCCGGCTTCAAACGGTTCGAAATTATCGCCTTCGATATAAACCGTAATGATACCGTTTGCTCTCGGCACCTTAACGGAAACTTCGATGTCGGCGCTGTAGTCTTCCGGAACGGACCCGATTGAAATCAGCTGGTCGGGAACGTGAATATCTTTCGCTGCGTCCGTCACTTCCGTTACAACACGAATGTAAACATTCTCACCATGCCCTGCACCTGTATTTCGGACGGTCCCTTGAAGAATATATTTATAAGAATCATCATCGAAGCCGGTCATATATTGATTTATTACACCGGAAAAAACAGGTTCCTGAACAACAGGGAAAATGACAAGAAGTGTGGGATTGATATTTTCGGAAATGACCCCGACGACGGTTTCACCGTCCGTGACTCCCGCATAATAATAAACCGTTCCGTTGTACACATAAGACTGCCCCGAAAAATTGCCGTTATCCTTTAAACCGAGTGCCATATGGTCATACATCAGGATTAAAATGCAGTCGATATCCAATTCGTAAAGAACAGCCGCCGCCAATATGGCACGGTCTTCGCAGTCACCGCCTTCAACGAGCGTTTCAACCGGATAGCGCGGATATTCGGCAAAGCCCGTGGTTTCAAAATCAATGGTATACGGAATGGTGTGAACAAAAGAAATCACATTCAGCGCAATCTCTTCGTCAGAATACTTATTCCGGCGGCCGTGCGCGCTGAAAGAATCTGCCAGTTTGCGGACGATTTCCCGATCATATTCGGAAACGGCGTATTGCGCATAGTCACGGCGGTCATGAGATTTATTCTGATAGAATTCAAACAGCTCTTGAGGAATTTCGGCACGGTGGGAATGAGTTTGTTTATCATAAGACCATGTGTACGTGATGTTGTACGTTTCACCCTCCGCCGACACGTTAAACCGTTGGGGCCCGTTCCAGTTTGAAAGGGACGGATAAACAAAAACAATATCGTCCCCGGATGCCGTCATGTCCCGGGCAACATAGATCACCGTCTTTTTCACATCTTCCGGCGGAACATAATGAAATAAAGCGGCTGAGACAATGACAACGCAAACGGCCATAAAAGCGAAGAATTTGAGAAGATTCAAAAGCGTTTGTTTGGAAATCACGATATATCGATAAAGTAATAGGATATGTATTAAATAAAGATTCCTGAAAAGAAATATAAAAACAACAGCGGAGACAAAAAGAAAATGATGAAGACAGAAATGCGCCGAAAAGACAGGGAAATGCCGATGGAGGAAACAGTCCGTTTGTTAGCGGAAGCCGCATACGGTATTCTCTCGACTGTCGGCGAAGACGGAGAGCCTTACGGTGTGCCGCTTTCGTTTGTATACAGCAATGAAAAGAATGCCGTATACTTTCACGGCGGCTGTACGGGACGAAAAATGAACAATATACGCTTCGAGCCGCGTGTTTCTTTTACGGTTGTCGGGAAAACGCAGCCGGTTTATGACAAAAACTTTACAACATATTTTGAAAGCGCCGTCATCTCCGGAACGGCTTCAAAAGTTGAAAATAATGAGGAAAAGGAACAGATTTTGTTCGATCTGTGTGAAAAATACCTTCCGCAATATACGGAAAAAACGGCGGAAGCGATTGAGAAATCAGGAAGAGGAACATGCGTGTATAAAATATCCGTTCATGAAATCAGAGGAAAAGCAAAAAGAAAGTGAACCGGAAGAATTATTCAACCAGTTCGCTTGAGGAAACGAGCGGAATCAGCTCTACGCCGAGTTCCTTCAAAGAGGCCGCAGCTCCGGATTCGCGGTCAACGATTGTGATGACTTTGCGGATATCGGCGCCGTCTTCCTGAAGGGCGGCAATTGCTTTTTTGACGGAACCGCCACTGGTGGTAACATCTTCCATTAAAATGATTTCTT
>CAYUQC010000028.1:0-22783 GCA_964446755.1 uncultured Methanosarcinales archaeon | reverse complement strand
GGTTATGGCGTTTTCCGGCTCCACTGTCAACACTTTTTTGAAATTTTTCTGTTTCAGCCGGATTTTATTTTAACGTTTTACTTTTCTAACAGTTTTATAATTCGCTCTGAATGCAATTTTTTTTCACTGTTTCATAGTTTTCACTTTTATCGGGATTCTGTTAAACGGTTATGCTATATACGATTTTATCCATTTATACGCCGCGAATAATTTCTGAAGGGGCAATTGTTTGTCCGGTCAGAAATATAAAAAATAAGGCCTGTGATTTTTCAACTTTGTTGATTTGTTATCACAGGGATATGGGGGTATTTTCGAGAGATTCTGTCTCTTGAACTTTATTTTTTAATTTCGTGTTTCCATTTTGTACGGCGTGCAAAAAACATGCTTGCAAAATATACGGAGGTTTAAAGGCAAACAAAAATGATTGGATGAGCGGAGGCTGTAGACAACGGCCGGGATTCGGTTTACGTTTATTACTTCTTCCGCTGTCATTTCCGTGTCTCTCGTTTTTATGGAATCAATCTCAAATTGAATCTTCACATCAAAATTTTTGATGAGGTTTCGGTTTGAACGTTCCGTTTGCGAGTGTTTGTCAGATATTGTTGTAATTATTAGAAACCTAAGGTGGTTTTGTGGACAGTGACAGTACTTCATTACAAAGATCAATTGATTGGAAACAGGGCCTTGCAATTGCGCTTGGTGTACCTTTATTGATTTTACCGTCAATCGGTACCTTTGCGATTTACTTGTGGGCCTTTGCGATTGTTGCATGGGGCCTTTCAGTATTGCAGGGCTTTATCCAGAACTTGGCATACGGTGAAATGGCAACAACATTTGCCAATGCATCCGGTTTGCCGGGTTTCGCACAGACAGTGTTCGGCGCAGGAACGAAAACAGGTAAATTTATCGGCGGATTCAGCGCCTGGAGTTATTGGTTTGCATGGAATCCCGTGCTTGCGATTTACTCCATTTTAATCGGCGACTATCTCAGCGGTATTATGCCTTCTATTATTCCTGCGTTTGCAGATGTATCACCCGTTCTTCTTTCTATCGGAGCCGGAATTATTATTTTCGCGGCACTCATCTTGATTAACTCAAGAGGAGTTTCAAGCGGCGCGACCGTCGGTTATATTTTAGCCGTCTTTTCGTTGATCCCGCTTCTCGTGATTACGGTTGCCCCGTTCTTTACCGGCAACTTCCATTTGGAATACATCACAGGCAGCTGGTTCCCGACAGACTGGAACTGGGGACTTTCAAACGTTTTAATTCTTCTCGGTATCATGGCCACCGCTCAGTGGAGTGCCTGTGCCTGGGAAACAGCAGCTATCTATGGCCCGGAATATAAGAATCCGAAATCCGATGTTCCGAAAGCGCTCTTCATCTGCGGTTTAATCTGTTTGTTCTCGTTCGTTTTCGTTCAGGCATCCGTTACCGGAACACTTGGCGTTGACGGTATTATTGAACAGCGTGTTTCTCCGCTTCTTCCGATGGCAACAATGGTCTTCGGCGAATGGGGCGCATTGATTGCGATTGTTATGCTTATTGCAGCAATGGTTTTGATCATCCAGACCGCCTTTAACGGTTCTGCAAGATCCATGCACTCAATGGCCGTTGAAGGAAACCTGCCGTCCTACTTATCCAAAGTGAACTCAAAAGGCACACCGATGAGAGCAATGGTTATCATTGCGATTTTCAACGTCCTCTTGATTCTGATTTTCTCTTTCCTGGAAGCATCCAGCGGACCGGCCGCCATTTTATCGGCATCCGCCATGGGTTATGTGTTCGCCAACGGCATCAGCTTATTGGCATACTACAAAGCGGCCACGGATCCGAAATTCAAGGATTTGGAACGCCCGTTCAAGGCACCCAAAGGTTGGAAATACGTCGCATTGGCATTTGCAGTGATTAACCTCACCTTGTACTTGGTGGGTATTATTTACTTGAATGCAACCGATGCCGGTTGGGGACCGACTCTCCTCGGCTTTGTTGTGCTGGCCGTTTTCGCACCGCTTTGGTGGTGGGCTCAAAAAGAACAGAAGAATAAAGCAACAGCTTAATGCTGAATTTTATCGAAATCAAAAACAGTTTGCCGGTATTTTCCGGCAGACTCTTTGATTTCATAAATTAAATCGGCGAAACATATTTGCGTCATATTGGTCCGAAATTCGTTCGGTTGGCAGGTATATTGATTCGTCAGCTTTCTCTTGAAGGCAGAAATACGGAAAAACAAAAAGGTGGCCATTCAGCCCTCCGGGGTGTCGCTAAAAGTGTGTGTGGGCGTACAATATTTCAGGAGAAATATCTATGGTTGAAAATGTGGTCTCTTTAGACGAAATAAGAGAAAAAGAAAGAAGCCGTAAATTCAAATACGGTTACATGTGGGCACTTTTCTGTGCCGTTTTTTGGGGTATCTGGTATCTTCCCGGTACAGCGATTTGGGTTTTAAATCCGTTTGATGACATGTCTGTTGCCGTTGCAGCGACACACGGTGAATCAATGTCATTGGTGATTGTGGCTGTTTTAATCACGGCATTAAATGCTTTGACTTGCGTGATTGCTTTACTCGTTTGGAATGCCATTCTCGGCAAACACAAATTGAAAGAATTAAAGCGCACGATTTTTGACTTTAAAAAATGTTCCAAATGGTTCTTCCTTGCCGGTATTTGCGGTATGATGGCCGTTTTCGGTTCTTACCTGGCTATGGGTTTCATCGGCGCCGCTTTCTCGGCTGTTGCCGGTTTGTTGTACCCTGTCGTCGGCGCAACGGTTGCGCGTCTGTGGTACGGTGAAAAGATTTCAAAACGCGCCGCAGCCGGTATTATTGTTATTGTTGCCGGAGGTATCTCCATTTATGCCGGCGGACTTGTTTCTGAATTAGCGACCGGCAGTGTTCAGTGGTTCGGTTACCTCGGCGGTTTGATGGCTGCCGTGAGCTGGGGTCTTGAAGGCGCCGTCGCCGGAAAAGGTCTCGACTTGGCTGAACCCGACTCCGCTTTGACAATCCGCTTCATTGCAGAAGCAGGTTACTGGTGGATTATCGTTATTCCGATTCTTTCACTTCTCGGCTTCCCGATGATTACCTACGCGCTTCAGATCTTTGACCCGCTGGTTCTCGTCGTTTTGATGTTTGCAGGTATCACTTTCGGTTTCTGTTACGTGACGTGGTACAAATCGTTCCCGCTGATCGGGGTCGGCCGCGGTCAGGGTATCGGCAACCTTTACGGTCTCTGTGCCGTGATTTTCGTTTTCCTGTTCTTCGGTACATCTCCGGGATGGGCGATCATCATCGGCGGTATTCTCTGTGTCGCAGGCAGTTTGCTGATGTTTACTGAAAGCACGGACGGCATGGCCAGTTTGAGAGGTGATTAAAATGGGAGAAAGACCGCTTAAAATCAGAATTCTGGAAATTTTCAGAGATGGTCAGCCGCATTGGAATTATGAAATCGTTGACATGATTTTCAAAGAATACAAAATGGGCGGAAACTATGAACGCGATTTGATTAATTTCGACATCATTGAATTGGCTTCCGGAGGCATGCTTTCTGATATTGAACAGAAAGTGGATACTGAAGGCATTTACAAGAAGGATTTCTTGCTGCACAAGTATGTCATCACCGATTTCGGAAACGAAAAGGCAAACAATGCCTGTGCAACAAAATAAGGAGGTGTCATAAATGGTACAAACAGAAGCAGCAATGGCAGCTTATAATGAAATGTGGGCCGGAATCGTACCGGCAGCGGATATCACCTGGATGATTTTCATCATCATCATCGGTATCGCCGCCCTTTACATGGCCCGCCGTTTCGTGACCGAATTCTGATCTGTCAGATTCAATAAAAACTGTCCCAATCTCACCGGTATGCGTTAAAGACCCCGCTTAGTCGGATATCGGGTCCGGAGCAAAGGAAACTTTGCTCCGTTTTCTCATTTTTAAAAAGCGTCTCTTTCACATCAAAATCTTTTTATGTGAGCGTTTCCTTTCTCATTCATTCGCGCAGTCCCGTAGTGTAGTGGTCAATCATTCCGGCCTTTGGAGCCGGTGACAGCGGTTCGAATCCGTTCGGGACTATTTTATTTTCTTCTCTTTTTTGTTATCGTTTATTCCGGGGAGCAGACGTCTCTCTAAAAAAATTTGAAACTTATGTTTAAATACAAATTCTTCCTACTTTTATCTATAAAAACGTCTTACTTTTATTTCTTTCAAAAAATGATGGCGGGGGGCTAATCACGGCTTCTTTAAAAATGATACTACTTGGTTTAATGATTCTTTTAATTGCCGTCTGCGCATTTTCAGGATGCTTGAATAAAGCGCAGGCAGATGAAGTTCTCGGTACCTGGAAAGCAACTGAAACCGCAGATACGACTTTTACATTTTATGAAAACGGAACATGCGGCATTCATGCGGGTAATCTGATCGCGCAGGGCGAATGGAAACCTGACGGTGACAATTACGGACTCTATTGCTACGGCATCCGTGCCGGAACAGCTTCCTTTAAAGGCGATGATCTGCATCTTCAGCTGACATACGGCATGCTTGATCTGGATGAAGATTTCAAGCGCCTGTCTTAATCTTTACATAAGTTTTTGTATCTGAAGTGATAAATATATTTCAACAATTATATATTTACAAAGGTGATACGATTCTTAAAAAATTCACGGTATCGGTTGTTTTTTTATCCGTTATTTCGGCTTCTTTGCTGTGCGGATGTTTAACAGATCCGATTGTCGGTAAATGGTCCGGCGAAAAGGACGGAGCGGAAGTTATTTTCAATTCCGATAAAACATTCCAAGTCCGATTGGCTTTATTCTACACGTCCGGCACATGGGAAAAATTCGGCAGCCAATATATTCTGTACCATGAAGGCACACGTGCAGGAACAGCCGAGTTTGACGGAAAAGACCTGCATATTGTGTTCGGTTCCGGATTACTCGGAATTGATGAAACCTTCAAAAAACAATAACACGTATTTGAAATTATCGTGAAATATGTTTTTATACTCTTAAGTATTTTTAATATTTGCTGAATTGTATATTCAGCTATTAAAATTCATTTTACTGAGGGGATACTATTCTCAAAAAAACTTTACTCGCATCGGTTTTGGTTCTTGTTTTGGCGGCCTGCATGTTCTCCGGCTGCCTCGGTGACAAGATTGTCGGAACATGGAAAAGTACAGATTCTGAAGCAACATTGACGTTTAACAAAGACGGTACATACTCCGCAGCATTTGGTTCCTTGGGTGCAAAGGGCACATGGGAAAAGGCTGACGACGGTAGTTACACTCTTTATTACAACAGCGCAAAAATCGGTTCGGCTGTCCTTGTTGACAAGAATCTCCAGGTCAATCTCGGCTTCGGTATTTTTTCATTGAAAGGCGACTTTACAAAACAATAAACGTTTGTTCTTAAACCGGTTATTCATCTGTTTCAGATGAATACCTGTTTTCATTTTTGGTTTATTTCTTTTTTGAATTTTCACGCTCATTTCATTTTCAATAAATACATTTTTAACTCATTTTGTATATATCTTTTACACCGAATATCTATTATTCGGGTTACTATATATATTGACTTTTTGAGGAAATCAAATGATTCAAAAACAAATACTTTCCGCCGTTCTGGTTCTTACATTAGCGGCATGCCTGTTTTCCGGCTGTCTCGGTGAGGATAAAATTGTCGGCACTTGGAAAGGAGAAGAAAAAGGAATGGTTATTACTTTCAATAACGACGGTACTTATGTCTTAGACAACGATATTGAAGGGACGTGGGAAAAGAAAGGGCGCGAATACATTCTTTACACCGGTAAAAACAATAAAGCAGGAACCGGAACGTTTGACGGTGAAAAGTTTGTCATACAGGCACCTTCAAGTTCCTCGCCGTTTGATACTTTTGTAAGAGTATAATTTATGGAATCATCCCGAAAGGGTGATTTTTTACTTTTTTATTTCACTTTCTCGAATCCGTTTTTCAAAAAATCTGTTTTTAAAGCTTCAATCTCTTCACACTTTTCCAGCTGAAGCGCAAAAATCCCGAAGCACGGTTTCACATATTGAAAAAATAAATTATCGCCGGCAATTCCAACCGGAAACGGCCGCGATCCTTTCAGCAAAACGCCGAGCAGTTCATAACCGCCCGGAACGAGCCAGACATCATCCGACTTCTCCAAAATCACTTCTTCACATTCGGAAAGCGTCATTTCGCTGCCGATGATGACAACTTCCAAATTTTTAACGCAGACCATAGGGAGCTCCGAAGTTCAAGGTGATTTTGTTTTTGAAAAAAAGAAAAGGATTGAGTTTATTCAATCACCAAGTCTTTGACTTTAATGCCGGATTCAACAATTGTTCCGACACGTTTACCGCCGGTCATGCCCATAACGTAAGGCGCGGCTTCTTCAGGAACGATGATGATGAAGCCCATTCCCATGTTGAATGTCTTGTACATTTCAAGGTCGCTCACATTGCCCTGTTCCTGAATGAATTTGAAGATTTCCTGCGGCTCGATCGGATTGTCGAAATCGAAACCGAGGTTTGTGATGCGTCTGAGTTTCAAAAGACCGCTGCCGGTAATGTGGGCCAGGCCGTGGACTTCATGCTTTTTGAGAACATCTAAGACTTCCATGTAAATTTTTGTCGGAACGAGCAGTTCGTCCCCAATTGTTTTCTTGGCGTCGTAAGGGCAGTAATCCTGATAGTCGTAAGGAGATTCTTTGATGATTTTGCGGACCAAAGAATAACCGTTGCTGTGGATACCGCTGCTTCTGAGGCCGATAATCACGTCTCCGACTTTGATCTTTTCGCCGGTCATGATGTCTTCCTTTTTGACGGCCCCGATACATGTGCCGGCCAAATCAAATCCCTTAATGATGTCGGGAAGCGTCGCGGTTTCGCCGCCGACGATAGACATTTTTGAAATTTCAGCGCCTTTCGCCAGACCGATGCCGACTTCCGCGGCAAATCCGGGTTTGTGTTTTTCAAGCGCGAGGTAATCCACAAAACCGATGGGTTCCGCGCCGATGGCCAGCAGATCATTGACATTCATCGCGACACAGTCGATGCCGACGGTATCCCACTTTCCCATCTCGTTAGCGATAAGCACTTTAGAGCCGACACCGTCGGTTGTCATAGCGATTGCGAATTCACCGAAATCCATCAAACCGGCATAGTGGCCGATGTCCGTTAACGGCGCGCCGAATCCTTCTCTTTTGTAAGTCATGGTTTTGGTCAACGATTTGATGGTGTCTTCTTCCTGATGGATATCAACGCCGGAAGTCGCGTAAGTGGAGTGTTCTTTTCCCGTCATAAATGAGCCTCAAATTTGATTTGTTAAAATAATGAATCATTCTTATTCTTTTCCGTTTTCCGGCTTGTCCAGTTCAAACTCGGCGTGAAGCGCGGCAACCGCTTTGTTGACTTCCGCGCTACTGACGACACAGGAAATATTGTATTCGGAAGAGCCCTGACTGATCATAATAATGCTGATGTTTTCTTTGCCGAGCGCCGTAAATACACGTCTTGCGACGCCGGGCGTTCCGGCCATTCCGGCACCGACGACAGCCACGACGGACACATCGGCACGGAAATCCACCATGTAGGCTTCCCCGAGTTCCGCTTTCAGCGCTTTGACCGTTTTGACGCGGTCGGCATCATTCACAATAAATGAAATACTGGATTCGGAGCCTTGGCTGATTAAGCGGACGCCGACTTTTTTATTTGCTAATATTGAAAAAATCACGGCCAGTTTTCCGACGGAGTCGACCATTTCCGGGCTTGAAACGTTGATCAAAGAGACCTTTTTAATCATGCTGACGGCTTTGACGACATTTTTGGATTTTTTGTTCTCGGTGACGACAAGCGTTCCTTCAAAGTCCGGCTTGAAAGTGCTTTTCACGCGGACCGGAATGTTGTGCATCATGGACGGTTCAATCGCTCGCGGATGCAGAACTTCCGCGCCGAGGGAGGAAAGTTCCATGGCTTCCTGATATGAAATAAAGTGGATCGTGCGGGCGTTTTGAACGATTTTCGGATTGGCGGTCATGATGCCGTCAACTTCTTTCCAAAGCCAGATTTCATCCGCTTTGATGCCGACACCGACAATGGATGCCGTATAATCCGAACCGCTGCGGCCGAGCGTCGTAATGGTTCCCTCTTCGTTTTCGCCGATAAAACCTGTCACGACCTGAATCGAATTCTTCAATCCCGGCATTAATCTGTCCTGAATCAGCGTATAAGATTTCGGAAGCGGTTTTGCGCCCCCGAAAACATCTGTTGTGATAATGCCGGCCTCGCCGCCGGTGTAATCTTTTGAAGCGATGCCCATGGAACGAAGAGCGCCCGAGACGATCGGTGCAGCCAGGCGTTCGCCGTAGGATGAAATATTGTCGCGGGAGCGGACGGTCAGCTCACCCAAATAACAAATGCCGATGAGCGCTTTTTCAAGCTCGTCAATCCGGGTTGTCAGGAATCCGATGACTTCCGCTTTGATGTTTTCATCATCAATCGCTTCATTAACTGCCGTAAAATGCTGCTGCTTTAAAGCGGTGATAAATTCCGTGACCACGGTTACTTTTCCGTTTTCACAGCCTTCTGACGCAACTTCCAACAGGCGGTCGGTCACGCCGGCAAGAGCAGATGTTACCAAAACAACTTGATTTCCCTGATCAAAATAGCTCTTCGCCAATTCGGCTACATGGCGAATTTTTTTTCCGTCACCGACGGAGGTTCCCCCGAATTTCATCACAATCTTCATAATTCTCTGTTCCGTTGCCTATGGATTTTCAATTAGTCCTGATTCTTTTCCAATGTAATAAATATTTAAATAGCTTGTGACGAAGCGGTGATAATAAATCGTCCGCATCGTTCCCGATTTTTCGGCTCGCATCTGTACGCAAACAGCTTCGTTTTTCAATCCGTGTTTGAAAACGAAAAATAATTTCTCGCTCTATTTGTCATTCTCCCGAAAACTGAAATTGATTTCATCAAAACCTTTTTTAATCATTCATTTTTAATCATGACTCACTTTCAAAAACAAATTCGGAGTTTTCTATGACTAAAGAATATATGCTCGGGAACGCCGCCATTGCCCGCGGCGTCAGAGAAGCGGGAGTCGGGGTTGTCTCAGGTTACCCGGGAACGCCGTCTTCCGAAATCGTTGATATTTTACGCGCTCAGAAAGACCGCGATTATTATTTGGAATGGTCCGTGAATGAAAAAGTAGCGGTTGAAGTTGCCATCGGCGCCGCTTTTGCAGGTGCCCGCTCTATCGTGACCATGAAGCATGTCGGATTAAACGTCGCGGCCGATCCTCTGATGACGGTCTGTTTTGCAGGAACCAAAGGCGGTTTCATCATTTTGGCGGCCGACGACCCTTCTTTCCACTCTTCTCAAAATGAGCAGGATACGCGCCGTTACGCGCAGTTCGCTCAAATTCCGTGCTTTGATCCGGCAACGCTTCAGGATGCCAAAGATATGATTGCTTACGCATTCGATTTTTCCGAACGGTTTGAAACCCCTGTTCTCTTCCGGCCGACAACACGTATCAGTCACGGTAAATCCAGCGTTGAACTCGGTGAAATCAAACCGAACGCAAGCCAAGTCGATTTCGTGAAAGACCCGAGCCGAATGGTCATGATGCCGAATTTTGCCCGGCCGCGCCATGTCGCTTCCATTGAACGTCAGAAGCCGATGTCGGAAGCTCTGGAAAACTCACCGTGGAACGCTTTGGAAATCTGCAAGGACTCAAAAATCGGTGTCATTTCATCCGGCATCGCTTCCGTTTACGCGAAGGAAGCGCTTCATGCCCTCGGAATCAATGCGTCCTTCCTCAAAATTACAGCTTATCCGATGCCCGACAACATGATTCTTGAAATGCTCGGGCACTGCGATAAAGTTTTGATCGTCGAAGAATTGGAGCCGATTGTGGAAGACCATGTCCGCATTTTGGCGCAGCAGAATCAACTCGCAACAGAAATTATCGGCAAGAATCCGGTTCCGCGGGTCAATGAACTCAGCTTTGAAATCTGCCGCGACGTCATGGCTTACATTTTCAAAGAATCGGCTGATACGTCTTCATCCGCTTTCAAATCTTCCGAACATGTCCCCGTTCTGCCGCAGGCCGTCACGGATATCGTTCTGCCGCCGAGGCCGCCGGCGCTTTGTGTCGGTTGTTCCCACCGTTCCGCTTTCCAAGTAATTAAAGAAGTATTCGGCAAAAACGCGATTTTCCCGAGCGATATCGGCTGTTATACACTCGGCATTCACAGCGGTGCCGTCGACACGACGATTTGCATGGGTGCCAGCATCAGCATGGCTTCCGGCATTGCGCATTCCGGTGAGAAAAAACCGGTTTGCTGTACCATCGGGGACTCAACTTTCCTGCACACCGGCGTTAATTCATTAATGAACGCGGTTTACAACAATGCCAATATCACGGTGGCCATCTTGGACAACCGCATTACGGCAATGACCGGCCACCAGCCGAATCCGAATACGGGATCAACCGCAGTCGGTGTCGAATCTCTGCCGGTTTCACTGGAAGCGGTTTGCGCGGCTGTCGGAACGCAGTTCATCCGAAAGGTTGACGCTTACGATTATGACGCTTTAAAGACAGCTTTCCGCGACGCGAAAAACTTCGACGGCGTTTCCGTTGTCATCGTTCAGCAGGCCTGTGCGATTGTGGCGCGGAAAGCGGGCATCCGCATGAATCCGTTTGCTGTCATTCCCGACAAATGCAAAGGTTGCCGCAAATGCGTTAATTTCGGCTGTCCAGCGATTGAATTCGATAAAGAAACCGCCGTCGCGTTTATCAATTTCCAGTGTATCGGCTGCGGTGTCTGCGCTCAAATATGTCCGTTCGATGCCATTGAAGAGGTGAAAAAATGAGCGAAAACAAATGCTTCGGCAGTGTGCCGAACGCAGGCAAAACTGACGTGAAATATGATGTCGTCATCTGCGGCGTCGGCGGGCAGGGTGCCATTCTGGCATCCGATATTCTCGGCCGTGCCGCCGTCGCCGAAGACCGCGCCGTTCAGGCGGCGGAAACGCACGGAATGGCTCAGCGCGGCGGATCCGTAGAAAACCACGTCCGCATCGGCAGTGCTTACGGTTCATTGATTCCGAAAAGAGGTGCCGATTTAATGATCGCGCTCGAACCTGCGGAAGCCGTCCGTTATGCGCATTTAATGAAAGACGGCGCCGTGATCATCGTTAACGTCGAACCCGTTTATCCGTTCACCGTGACGACCGGCAAAGCCGATTATCCCGATGTCGATCAAATGCTTGAAGCCCTTTCCGTTTCTTTCAATGTCAAAGCGTTTAACGCAAGCGATGTTGCCAAAGAAGCCGGCAACAAACAGGCGGCAAATGTCGTTATGATCGGTGCCGCTTCTCATTTCATTCCGCTTCAGGAGCAAACTTTTATTGATTGTATTAAGGTTCTTGTTCCGCCGAAGTTTTTAGATGTGAATTTAAAGGCTTTTGAATTGGGTAAAGAAAGCGTTCAAAGCTGAACGTTTTTCTTTTCTTTTTTGTATTTTTAATTTCTGACACTATTATATATCCAAATTCTTAATTTTTATTTTATATCATTCTTATTACGGAATAGTTTTCAAAAATTATATATTTCTCATATACATACAACTCGCAAAATGAATTTAATTATCGTTCGTTTTAAATTTTAAAAAGGGGTTGGTTATAATGAAAATAAAACCTGTGCTACCGGGTTTAACCGTTCTGTTTATTCTGTTTTTGCTGTGCAGTTCAGCCGCGGCATTTTCCGGCTCCGGTGCCGGAACGCCTGAATCACCGTATGAGATTCGGTCAGTTGAACAGCTTCAGGAAATCAATGATGATTTAACAGCGCACTACATTTTGAAAAAATCTCTTGATTTAAAAGACACCGGTTTTACGCCCATCGGCGCATTCCGCGAAACATTCAACGGAACATTTAACGGCGACGGGCACTCTATTTCAAATTTCAGTTACACGGATCCCTCAAAAGGTGCGGTAGACACGGGATTGTTTAAATGTGCCGATAACGCTTCTTTTTCCAATATTTCACTGGTTGATTTTGATGTTTCTTCAAACGGCAGCACGGCATGTTTAATCGGACGTGCGAACAATACGTCATTTTCAAACTGCTCCGTTTCCGGTAAAATCACTGCAAAATCTTATTCAGGCGGTTTGGTCGGCCATTTATATCAAAACGGTGTGATCGATAATTGTTCCGCTGCCGTGGATATTTCAGCAAATTCCTCTGTCGGCGGTCTTGTCGGGGGAATGCAGGTGAACAGCCGAATCACGAACAGTTCCGCCTCCGGAACGATTACGACAAGTTCGGCTTCCGGGGAAGGCATCGGCGGTCTCGTCGGGGTCGTTTATTCGAACGGAAACATTACAAATTGTTCCGCTTCTATTGATATTAATTCTCCTCTCAGCAGTTTCGGGCGCAGCGTCGGCGGAGTGGCAGGCATCTTCTATCAGGGCGGCAATGTGACGGACTGTTCCGTTTCCGGAAATATTTCCGGTGAGAACACGGTCGGCGGTGTCGTCGGGTTGATTCAGGGAACTGCGGCCTATGAAATTAAAAACTGTTCTTTTTCCGGAAGTGTCACGGCAAACAATTCGACGGCAGGCGGAATCATCGGTAATTTACAAAACGGAAGTCTTTTTAATTGTTCCGCAAAAGGGAACATATCCGTCAATAACAGCACGGTCGGCGGTCTCGGGGGAAGTATCAGCGGAAATATCGCCAACAGTTTTGCGGCTGTCAACGTCATGGCCGCCAATAAGACTGCCGGCGGGCTGGTCGGCTCCTTTCCGAGGGGTGAACTTTCTCAAAGTTATGCCGTCGGTTCGGTAACGGCCGGAAACAGTCATGCAGGCGGCCTCGCAGGATCCGTCCAGAATGCGAGTATCAGTAATTGTTACGCGGCATGTACCGTTACGGCGGAAAACAGCTCCGGCGGCCTGGTCGGCAATTTCAGTAATCATTGGGGCTGGTTGGAACTGACGGTTTTAAATTCTTATTCCGTTTCTTCCGTTTCGGTAACGGATGAATATTCGGAGAATATCGGCAGTTTGATCGGCACTGTCGGGGATAATCTGGACAATGACAATACAACCGCTGCCGGCACATTTTATCTGCAGGCCGGTGACGGATATTTTAAAATTATTCACGGCATCCCGCTTTCAGACGATGACTTCAAACAAATCAATTCTTTTGAGGATGCCGGATGGAACATTGTTTCTCAGCCTCATCCGGATGTCGTTTGGTATATGGATGAAGAAACAGGTTATCCGAAACTTTCGTGGTTCTATCAGCCGCCGAAAAGCGAATCAAACGGATCGGGATCCGGAACCGGAGAGGCGGTTGTTGTCAATCCTTCAACGCCCGCCGGCAGTTCTGATAACATTTCAAACAGTTCCGGGGGGCCCGTTCCGGTTATCCCCGAAAAGGCAGCAGGTTTTACCGAAGAAATCGAAGAAGAGGCATCTTTTCCATGGCTGCTTCTCCTTCTTTTCCTCTTCCTGCTTCTCTTGATCCTTTATTTGATCTACAGAAGATGCAAAAACAGAGACTAAGGGGTTTGAAAAAGGCAGTTTTTTTCATCTCCCTTTCTTTTTTTCGAATTTTAATTGAATCATAAACTATTTCTTTTTCTGACAAACTTTTTAACCTTGGACGAACCTAATCTTTTCAGTGTGTCAGTTTGTGAATCATTCATAATTATTCAAAGAAGGTGTGCTGAATGAAGTGGTCGGATACCCGAAAAGAGTTGGAATTCATTGTCAATATGAGCCCGGTCGTTGTTTTTAAATTCGGCGCTCGCTCAGGCCTTCCTGTCGAATATGTTTCCAACAACATTATTCAGTTCGGTTACCCGCCGGAAGAATTCAGCGATTACAATTATGATTTTGAAAATGTCATCTATCTGGACGATATGGAAAAAATTCGCGCGCAATATGCGGATTATTCTTCAAAGCCGGACGCTTTCGGATTTACGCTGACTTACCGTCTTTATACAAAATTCGGTTCCATCCGCTGGGTCGAACAAAGAACCTTCATCATCCGAAACGAGGAAGGACAAGTTTCACACTACCAGGGCTTGCTTTTTGACATTACCGATCGCAAAAAAGCCGAAGAGGAAACCGCATTAAATCTGGCGCGCCAGGAAGTTCTGCTTAAACTCAGGCGCATGGGCGGTTATTCTTTCCAGGAAATTATCGATTATGCACGCGAAGAAGCCGTCCTTCTGACGAAAAGCAAAGTCGGTTACATCGCTTTTCCTACGCCGGATGAAACCACTTTAATTATGCATTCGTGGTCTAAAAGTTCCGTGCGTGAATGTTCCATTGATGAACAAAGCCGGCCTCTTGTTTATCCCGTTCACCGGACAGGGCTTTGGGGAGAAGCCATCCGCCAGCGTAAACCGCTGATCATCAATAATTATCAATCTCCCTCTTCTTTGAAAAAAGGTTTTCCGAAAGGTCACGTGACGCTGTCCAGTTACATGCACGTTCCGATTTTTGACGGCGGGCGGATTGTGATTGTCATCGGCGTCGGCAACAAAGAAGAAGAATACGATGCCAACGATATTTTCAATCTCATGCTTTTGATGCAGGGACTTTGGGAAGTCATTCAGAAAAAAAGGCTGGAAGAATCCCTGAAGGAACGTTCCGCAGAACTGGCCGACCATTATGCGAAATTGAGATCCATGTCACTGATTCCGCAGGAATTTCTCACGGATATTGAAAGCGACGGTGAAATCGTTCCCTCTTCCGACCACTACCTGCGCGTGATGGAAGACGAGGTTTTTCTCATGTCTTACGAACGGCAGCAACCGGCCATTGAAGAGGGCCTGCTGCTGGCAAACCGGATTAAACATTTGACGGACTCCATGTTTTTCTTAAGCATGGGCGGAAGCAATGTCCGGTATGAAACTTTTACAAAAATCGATTTCAGCAATTTGTTTGAACACGTTTCACTCAACACAATCCTGCTTCTGCGGAATAAAAATGTTTCTTCTCTTCTTGAAATGCCTGAAGAGTTCCCGAGCGTTCTGGGGGATTATGATAGTTTGGAAGTTGTTTTCACGACACTTATTGAAAATGCCTGTTTGAATTCCCCTTCCGGCGGGAAGATCGGTGTGAAAGGAGAGGTCAGAGGCGACTTCTTCGAAGTTCGGATTTCCGACGCCGGTCCCGATCTGGATGAATCTTCCCTTCCGTATCTGTTCCAAAGCATTACGTTCGTCGGCTCCGGCCATTTCCACGCCAATAGGCTGGAGGGCGCCGAGTCCGGTTTATACGTTGCGAAAATTATCATTCATAAACACGGCGGTGACGTCTGGGGTGAAAAGAGACCCGGCGGCGGCTGTGTTTTTATCGTTAAGCTCCCGATTCTGAATCAAGCCGAGAAACAAAAGACAAAGGAGTGGCAGAAATGACAACCGAACTGATCGGCACGCTTTTCCTGTCGGAGAAACGGAAGAATTTGATGATTTACCTGCTGGCCGGTCCCATGACAATCGAGGAAATTAAAACCGAACTCAATGTCACGACCAGCGCGATTATGACTCAAATTAAAATCTTAATGGACCAGGGACTTGTGGTTTTTGACAACAACGTTTATTCATTAACCATTCTCGGCGGGGCGATTTCTCAAAAAATGATTCCGCTTCTGGCTACCTTGGAAACGTATTCTTCGAATCAGAAGTATTGGATGGAACATAAACCGGCCTTCCCGCCGGCTCTTCTCTCCCATATCGGAGAGCTGCAGAACTGTGTTCTGGTGGAGCCTGAACTGAGCCGTCTCTACGAACTGCCACTGAAATTTGAAGAAAACCTCGTAAAATCCGAAAAGATCCGTGAGATCTCTTCTTTCTTCAGCCCCATTTACCAGTCCACTTATACGAATCTGATTCGGAACGGCGTTGAGATTGATTTGATTCTGCCGCCGTCCGCATTTGAAAGATTCAAAACGGATTACGAGGAATTGCTCGGCGAATATCTTTCCAGCCCGAATTTCCGTATTTATGTTTATGAAGAACCGATTGAAATCGCGTCGGCCGTGATTACAAATCATTTCTTTTCCGTGTCTTTGTTCAACAACAACGGTATCTATCACAACCATTGCCTCATGAGTTTTGAGCCGTCTTCTCTTTTATGGGGAGAAGAACTTTTTAATTATTATTTAGAAAGATCTGTTAAAATCAATGCTGATGACTTTTAAGCCGTCAGTTTCTTTTTCTCCTCTTATTTTCATATCTCGACCTCATTTTATGCTTTTTATAAAAATCTATATATTACAAAGCCGTTGTATATATCAATGACATGAATTGAATCAAACCATTTGATAAAATTTGGTCAAAAAACGAGGTTATTGATATTGATTTTGTCATCAAGTTTATGTTATATATTCACGGCACCTTCTTAATCCCTGTACACGAATAAACGTGTAAAACGAACTGATGGTTGGGGGTTATTATTGTGGTCTTTTTCTTTTCCCCCGAGACCGCGTGTGTAAACTGTATGGTGATACGATTATGTCAAAAGAAGAAATTTTAAAAGCACTCGCAGACGCTGTCATCGCAGGCGACGATGACGAAGCTGTCGAATATGCTCAAAAAGCACTTGCAGAGGGAATTGACCCCCAGGAAGCCATTGTTGATGGTCTTGCAAAAGGTATGGCGATCATGGGCGACAAATATGAACGCGGCGAAGTTTTCGTTCCGCATTTAATGATTGCTTCATCCGCCCTTTATGAAGGTATGGACATTTTAACACCGCATATCAAAACAGATGCGGCCAGCCGTCCGGTGACCGGCGTTATCGGAACAATTGAAGGCGACGTTCACGACATCGGTAAAAACCTTGTCAAAACAATGATGTCCGCCGCAGGATTTACGGTTATCGACCTCGGTCATGACGTCCCTCTTGAAAAGTTCGTTACGGCTGCCAAGGAAAACAAAGCCGATTTGCTGTCTGTCAGCGCGCTGATGACGACAACTATGACCGGTATGGACAAAATCTCTGAAATGCTTCTCGAAAACGGTTACCGCGACTCTCTTGTTTTCATGGTCGGCGGCGCACCGGTTTCTCCGCAATATGCTCAAACTGTCGGTGCTGACGGTACTGCAAAAGACGCCGCAGGCGCAGTTGCATTTGCCAGAGAAGCCACGGCCAAACTCGGCCCGGCAGAAGAACGCTGGAGTGACGCCAAGTTGAGCGTTACAAAGACAAAATACAAAGACGCCGTTCTCAAAAAGAAGGCCGCTGCAACAGCATCCGGCAACATCACATTGGAAACAGCCAAGAAAGTGATTGAAGAATACAACAAAGTCGGTACAAAAGGCGTTTCAAAAATGTCTCACACTGACCGTGTTTTTGCTGCACTCGGCGACAAGAAAGTCGACAGACTTCCGGTTTATCCGCTTGCTTGCGGTGTTGCCAGAAAGTTCGTTCCCTGCACATACAAAGAATATGCAACAATGCCTGACAAATTTGCCGCTTCCGCTGAAGCTGCTGTCAAATACTTGGATGTTGACACCTTTGTCGGCTTGACGGACCTTTCTATCACATCGACCGATGTCGGTGCCGGCGTAACAATGCCGGAAGAAGACACGCCTTCAGCAACAGGACACCTCAAAGATTACGAGGACATCCAGATTCCCGAAGTCAAGAAAGGAACACGTATCTACAACCACATCCAGGCTGCCAAATTAACAATGGAAAAACTTCACAAGGAAGAAATCAACGCACCGTTCGTTGCCTTCCATGAAGGTCCGTTGCTTACTTTGACACAGGCTATGGGTGCTGACCGTGTTCTTCACGACATGAACACGAACCCCGGGGACGTTCACAAAGCATTGGACGCAATCACGGATTTCGTTGACGAAATTTCCACAGCATTCTTCGATGAAGGCGCGGCAGATGCCATTTGTGTCGACAACCTCTGGTCCAACAACGTAATCATGAGTGCCGACCAGTACTGGGAATTCGACGGCAAATACGTGTATGACAGACAATTGCCTGTCTTTAAGAAATACAATGCGCCGTACGTCATTCACAACTGTGCCGACGCTGTTCACTTTGACATCCAGATCCGCAAGTTCGGAACTGCCATGTACAGCTACGCCTACTACGAGAAGAACAGAGACAAAGGTTCCAAGAACTACGCTGACTTGATTCCGGAATACTCCGACATCTGCTGTATGATGGGAGAAGTTGACCCGATTCAGTTCATGAACAACGACGAGGCCACATTCCAGAACATCCGCAACGACACATCCAAGTTAATGGACGGTGTCCTGCAGACACTCAAAGACAGCGGCCGCCAGTCCAAGTACTTGATGTCAACCGGTTGCGAAGTGCCGCCGGAAGGATCTCTGTTGGCTGTGAAGGCAATGGTCGACACCGTTAAGGAAATCGGTGAAGACAGATATGCAAAGATTATCGGCTGATTATCCGGCCGGTATAATCAAAAACAAAACAGAAAAGAGGAATTAAACCACTCTCCAAAACGCCGGACACACCGGAAACATCTGTTAAAATACAACAAACAAAAAGCTGCCCGACAAGTCTCAAGCATCCTGTCTATCTGCATCCCCCGAGATCTTGTCGGCAACAGCTTTCGTTTCCGACACACACCGGCTTTCCGAATCATTTTTAATTCCTTTACCTCCGTTTCAGGCCGAAAAGAATTAAGTCTGACACTTTTCGGCCGCCTTTGAAACATACATATTATTGGGGAAATCATTCCGGGGAAACAGAGACAGAACAAAATCAGAAGGGGAAAGCAATGAAACTCGGATTAGGCATTGATACAGGCGGTACATATACGGACGCGGTTTTGATGGACCTTGAAACCGGCGCGATTATTGAAAAAAGCAAATCGCTGACAACACATTCCGACTTGGTCGTCGGTATTACAAAATCCATTGAGGGATTATCTGAATCTTATTTTAAAGAAGTTAAATTTACATCCGTTTCAACCACGCTTGCCACCAATACAACGCTTGAAGGAAAAGGATACCCCTGCGGCTTGATTTTGGTCGGTTATTCAATATCGGGAGATTTGCCTGTTTCCGATGTTCTTGAAATCCGCGGCGGTCACGATGCCGACGGCAATGAGCTGGACGACCCGCTCAAAGACCTGGAAGTGCTTCAGGAGTTTGTCAACAGCACGAAAAATTCGGTGGCTTCTTATGCCGTTTCGTCTTTCTTCAGTGTTCGAAACCCCGAGCATGAACTTTTGATCAAAGAAAAAATAGCCGAAATGACAGATCTGCCGATTGTCTGCGGTCATGAACTTTCCCGTGCGCTGGGCGTTTACGAGAGGACACTGACAGCGGTTTTAAACGCACAGCTGATCCCCGTGACCAATCAGTTTGTCCGGTCTGTTCTTTCCGTTATGGAAGACAAAAATATTGATTCTAATTTAATGATTATGAAATGTGACGGTTCTTTGGTGAATATCGAAGAGGCTCTTCTGCGCCCCGTTGAATCCATTTTCTCGGGACCTGCCGCCAGTCTGGTCGGCGCATCACACTTGACGGGCGACAAAACTTGCGTGACAATTGATGTCGGCGGCACAAGTACGGATATTTCCATGATTGTTGACGGCATTCCGAATATCAGTGATACGGGTGCGACTGTCGGCGGCTGGAAGACGATGGTCCGCGCGATTCAAATGAATACATCCGCTCTCGGCGGCGACAGCCACGTTTGGGCTTGCCAGGGACTTCAGATCGGCCCGCGCCGCGTGGTTCCGCTTTCATTGGCCGCAGTAGAATATCCCGGATTGGTTGAAAAAATGAAGACAATGGATATTCCGTCCGAGCGTGTTTTGGATCAAGTCATTCAAGGAACCGCTTTCTTCTCCAAACTGCCTGTCTCCTCCCGTTTATCCGATATTTCACTGTCACCGTACGAACAGGCCGTGCTGGATGCCGTCAACGATGCCGATGAAACACCTTCCACCGTTTATGAGATTTCCGGAAAGCTCGGCGACCACCCGCTGATGTTTACAAAGGTTCTGGATTCATTGGTTTTGAAAAGATGTGTGACTCAAATCGGATTTACACCCACGGACGCATTGCATGTTCTCGGCAAATATGTCCACTGGGATTCGGAAGCGGCCCGTCTCGGTGCTAAAATTCTTGCTGATTATCTGACTCTTTCCCCCGAAGAGTTCTGCCGGCGCGTTCAACTTTCTGTTTCCGAAAAGATGGCAATAGATTTGATCTCTTTCTTTGCGCCGTACTTAAAGCCGGAGGATGTGAGCAATTTGGTTTTGAAATCCCCGTTCTCCAAGTTCAAAGTCACAACTCCGGTCATTCTTATCGGCGCTCCCGTCCGCGCTTATTCGGAGGATTTCGGTAATCTCTTGGACGCCGAGGTCATCCTCCCCGAATACTATGATGTCGGAAACGCCGTCGGTGCGCTTGTGGGCGATGTTATTTTCAGAACAAACATCCTCATCCGCCCGAAATCTCTCGGCAGCCTGACTTACATCGCATTTGATGAAACCGGCCGTCATGAATACGAGTCCGACGAGGAAGCTGTTTCAAAAAGTGAAGAGAAAATCCGCGGATTGATTTACGCGCACATGGAAAAATACGGCCTTCATGAGTCTGCCGTTAAAATCGAAATTAAGCGGGAGGATATCCAGGCCGGATTCTCGACCGAACATCCGCTTGAAATCAAATTATTCGGTATCGGTGTGGGAACTCCCCGTAAAATCGATTCCGATTCGCAAAAACGTCCTGATTTGCCGGCTGCGGCTGAATCATCTAACTTATAATTCCGAATAAAAACGTGTTGTATTACAGAAATTTCAGATGTATGGAGGTTATGAATGTGTCTGCATCAATTACACGCCCGATGTCGGGCAGAAATCAAGTGCCTGAAGTGACGGATGAACTCGTCCGCCAGATTCGGGAACGTGTCGCCGTCGACGGCCCTGTCGAAGATGACCAGCTGCTGTTTCATATCGAAACAATGGTGACGGATATCCGCGAAATGCTGGCTTCGTCCTTCGGCCCCTGCGGCATGAATAAACTTGTTTACGGTCCTGCCGGTGATGTTTATATGACAAGCGACGGCAAAACCATTATTAAAGAAATCGATATTCTTCATCCGGTTGCCGTTTCTTTGAAACGTTTGGGCCAATCAATGGATAAATCCTGCGGCGACGGAACGAAAACCGCACTTTTGCTGGCGTGCAGCCTGCTGAAAAATGCGCTGCCGCTGCTCCGTAAAAATGTTCACCCGTCTGTCATTGCCCGCGGGTATGAAATGGCAATGGGCAAAGCTTATGAAATGATGGAATATGTCGCCGAAGAAGCGGATGATGTGATGATGCTTTCCGCAGTCAAATCAGCCGCGTTCGGTAAAGGCATTCTGGAAGAACAGGCTGACCGGTTGGCGGAGGCGATGCTTCAAACGGTTCGGGAACTGGACCGTCAGACAGGCGGATCTTATTTGGATCTGGAAAAAAATGTCAAAGTTTTGAAAAAAGTCGGCTCCCCCGATGTCTTGTCCTTCTCCGGTGTCATTCTGGATGAAACACCGGCCCGCGATGATATGCCGAAATATCTTCAGAATCCTGCGGTTCTGCTGTTGAGAAACGACATCAAACCGGAAAGCGGATATGTTAATCCGCAGCACTTTGTCCGCATCGACAAACCGGAAACCGCTTTTGAGTTCAAAGATGCCCGAAAAGCAGCCGCTTATGAATATGCGGAGAAAATCATCGAAAGCGGCGCTAATCTGATTTTCTGCGAAGGAGATGTCGATTTCCATATCGAAGAAGCATTGGCGCGGAAGAAGATTCTTGTTTATAAGCGCTTGAAACTTAAAGACATGGAATATATTTCAACGGCGACAGGCGCCGAGTTTATGAAAATCCATGACAGCGCCGAGGATATGAACCGTTCGCTCGGTTACGCCGATGAAATTAAAGTTGTCAAAAAGCGTTATGAAACCTTTGCCTTTATGAAAATTGATTAT
Source organism: uncultured Methanosarcinales archaeon (assembly GCA_964446755.1). Taxonomy (GTDB): domain Archaea; phylum Halobacteriota; class Methanosarcinia; order Methanosarcinales; family Methanosarcinaceae; genus Methanimicrococcus. Next base: position 775 of record CAYUQC010000028.1, on the reverse strand, counting down.
CAGCCGGTAACAACCGTTTTAATTCATGAGCCGATGAAATACGGGCTCGGAAAAATCGAAGAGGCTGCCGACGACGCGCTCAACAATGCGGCGTTGCTGGTTAAAAATCCGTATGTCGTTACCGGTGCCGGCGGAACGGAATATTTCCTTTCCCGCGCGCTTCGGATTTATGCGAACACGCTGGCCGGCAAAGAGCAGCTGGCGGTTATTGCATTTGCCGATGCCGTTGAAAACCTTGCCAAAACGCTTGCATCCAATATCGGTATGGATGTCACGGACGCCATGATCGATCTGTCGTCCATGCAGGAAGACGGCATCGACGCCCGGCTGGATGTTTCCAGACATGTTGTCGGGAATGCTCCTGTTGTTTACGATTGTGCCACCGTGAAAAAGTATGCGCTGGTTGCGGCAACCGAGACGGCGATGAATATTTTAAGAGTGGATGAGATTTTGCGCAAAAGATGAAAAGCCGCTTTTTGCAGTTTTCTGCAAAAATCTCTTTTTTTCGAGCACTCCGTTCAATTTGCATGCCGTATTAAGTCAAGCAGGTTGAACCGTTTCCTGTTACATATGTATGCACTGTTTATTACAAAGAACGCAATAAAGTTCAAAAAGAGAAAAGTTTTACCCAAAAGGTAAAATCTTTTATCTATTTGTCATTTATCTTTCTTCTTACCGTTATTCTTATATTAATCAAGTTTAATCTTTATTTTCTAGCGCGTTCGAAGATTACGTTTTTATCTAATCAAATTTTTATATAAAGTTTGATATATAT
>CAYUQC010000027.1:0-24179 GCA_964446755.1 uncultured Methanosarcinales archaeon | reverse complement strand
GGACAATTGATAAATCAATCAAAATTGTATTATCGGAAAATTAATTTAAAATAAAATTAAATTTTATTTTTTGACGGTTTAAAACAAAATCAATTGAATCGAAATGCGGAGAATTCTCTGTCCGGTCAATTATCCCAACAAAATATGAATAAGTAAAATAAATCAGCGGGAAATAACTTCCCCGCTTTCTTCAAATGATTTTTTACCCGACAACAGATCTTTCAGCACACCAACCAAATTACCGGCCGGAACAAGAATCTGTTTCATCGTGTCCCTGTCACGAATCGTAACAGGTTTGTTTTCTTTTTCAACCGTGTCAAAGTCAATCGTCACTGAAAACGGGATGCCGATTTCATCGTTTCTTCTGTAACGCTTGCCGATGGTTCCGGATTCATCATAATCGGACATGATGCCCGCCGCAACGAGATCACTGAATAATTTTTTGGCGGCGGCCGAAAGTTCCGGCTTCCCCATCAGCGGGTGAACGGCAGCCTGATACGGGGCCGTGATGTTTTTGAATCTCATGACAACACGGCTTTCTTCGCCGTCTTCGTCAGAAGCGCCGGCAGCCAGGTCTTCTTCATCATAAGCGTGCTCCATCACACAATAGGTGATCCTGTCAATACCGTAAGACGGTTCAATGACGTGCGGAACAACGGTTTTGCCGGAAATTTTAACGCTTTCCTCACCGAAAGCAATCAAATTCTTCGGCACGGTAAAGTTTTCACCGTCAACGGAAACGGTAATTTCATCACCGGCCGCTTGAATTGCATCGGCATCCAGTTCTTTCAGTGCGTCTCCGACTGCTTTGGCTTTTCCTTTAAAGAGCGGACCGAGTTTGCCCATATCCGGTTTCACGACGAATTTAGTTTCAAAAATCGGTTCAGGATATTCGATGTAAACGGACAGTTCGGTTTTACTCTGCTTGGCGTGCGCGGTCAGGTCATAATCCGTCCGGTCGGCAATACCGACGGCTTCCACCCAGCCGAAGCGGTCCGTTTTGATTTCGGCATCCCAGCAGTCCACGGCGTAGTGCGCCATTTCATCGCACAAATGCTGGCGGAAACGCAGGTCTTCGGGTGAAATACCGGCAGCTGTCAAGAAATCATTTGTCAGGGCAACGTAATATGCCAAAAATTCGTGTGCGATTGTTCCGTCGGCAACAGCCTCACCGACAGTTTTCTGAATCGTTGTTCCGTTTTCGTCTTCCTGCTGCGCCTACGGATAAAGCGTGAGCTTGACGTCTTTGTATTTGTCAAAGTTCGGGTGTGTTTTGACATCGGGGTCTACGAAAAATTCGCATTCCGCCTGTGTGAATTCACGCAGTCTCAAAACGCCCTGGCGCGGCGAAATTTCATTTCTGTAAGACTTTCCGATTTGAACGGCGCCGAACGGCAGCTTTTCACGGTAGAAACGGGAGAGGCGCTGGAAGTCGACAAACATTCCCTGTGCTGTCTCCGGTCTCAAATAACCCGGGCGGCCTGTTCCGGGACCGATTTTTGTTTGGAACATCAAATTGAATTCAAAGGATTTGCCGAGTTTGCAGCCGCATTCGGGACAGACGATGTTGTGCTTGACGATCATTTCATCCAGCTGATCGGTGTTGAGCGCGCCGACACCTTCAATGCCGAGCGCTTCAATCAGATGGTCCGCGCGGAAAGACTGGCCGCAGCCGCTGCATTCCGTCAGCGGGTCGGAAAAACCGCCGACGTGGCCGGAAGCAACGAAAATATCTTCGATGCCGATGGTCGGGGCTTCAATTTCCATACATCCTTCATTCAAAACATAAAAGTCGCGCCAAAGGGTTTCGATTTTTCTCTTGACGGTACAGCCGAGCGGACCGTAATCGAAAAAACCGGCAGCACCGCCGTAAAGCTCAAACGAGTTCCATAAGAAACCGCGGCGTTTGGCGAGATCCATTACTTTGTCATATTTGTCCATTCATTTTCCTCTTCAATTGAAATTAAAATCAAGAATGGTATTGAAAAGAATTGATACGATTTATATTTTACAATACGGTTTTTGTTTTCGTCTAAGCGAAATATATTTATCACATCAAAATTATTTCCTCCTGACGAAAACAAAAAATTGAATTTCTGATTCAATACGATTTAAATCAGGCGTTTCAATCACGCTGCCAAGGCCTGTTTTGTCACCTCAACAGGCCGCCCTTATTTTTCAAGTTTTGCAAAAACGGTTCGACAGTTGTTGTTCTTGTTCACAGGCATTCCGCATCATTTGCGCTGCTATGTTTGTTCCAAACCGTCGATAAGTTCGTTTCCGGCAAATGCCGGCACGCCGGCCGCAGTGAATTGCGGCCGCTCAACACTCGCATCCGTTTTTAGGATTGCAGGAGATCCCGATGTCTCAAAATTATTATGAAAATCAAGATTCATTCTTTCAAAAAAATAAAAGCGAAGCCCTGTCAGAAGACACGCGCGTTGTCAAAGAAGGCCGTTCCAGGCTGTTTGAAATCGCTTTCCAAAAAAAATGGTATATGCTCGCGTCTGCAATATTATCAATTGTCAGCGTCGCTCTTTCATTCGTTCCTTATATTATTCTTTATTTGGTTCTCAAAGAAATACTGCCGCATCTCTCGGATTTAAGCCAAATCAACTCACAGCTTTTGATGACATACATCATTTACATCGCAGCGGCAATTGTGCTGACGCTTGTAACGATGTTCGGCTCTTTAATGTGTTCGCACCTGGCCGCTTTTCAAACGCTTTACAATTTGAAAATTGACTTCGCGTCCAAACTCGCGACACTTCCGCTCGGCTATTTTAATCAAAACGCCTCCGGAAAGATTCGTAAAGTCATGGATGACAATATCGAAGGCATCGAACTTTTCATCGCGCACCATTTCCCCGATCTGGTCGGCTCTTTTACGGCGCCGGTTGTCCTTGTTCTTTTACTTCTTTATTTTGACTGGCGTGTCGGTTTGATCTGTTTGGTTCCGATTTTCTTCGCTTATTTGATTCAGGCGATTTCATTCGGCGGCAAAAATAAAGTCATGTATTTGAGAACATATCAGGATTCATTGGAAGAAATGAACATTTCAGCCGTTGAATATGTCCGCGGTATTTCCGTCATTAAAATTTTCAACCAAACCGTTTATTCTTTCAGAAAATTCCATGATTCCATCATGAATTACACCAAATTCTGCATCAAATATACTTACATGTGCCGCGCGCCGATGACCGCTTTTACGACGATTATGAACAACATTTCGTTTTTCATCATTCCGGTCGGCATCTGGTGGGCCACGCGGACAACGGATTACGCCGCTTTCGCTTTGACATTTATTTTCTATCTCATCTTCTCGGCCTCCGTTGTTTCTCCGTTCATGAAACTCATGTATGTCAGCAACAAAGGAGACGTCATCATTGACGGCATCCGCAGAATGGACGAAACATTCAACACACCGTCCGTCAAAGAGCCGGCAAAGCCCGCCGACCCGAAAACGATTGTCGGCAGAAGCGTCCGCTTTGAAAATGTTTCTTTCTCTTACACCGAGGATAATGAAAACAAAGCGCTTTCCGAAGTCAGCTTTAAAGCCGCGGAAGGTCAGATCACGGCACTTGTCGGTCGGTCCGGCAGCGGCAAAAGCACGATTGCGCATCTGATTCCGCGCTTTTGGGATGTTGACGGCGGCGCTGTTTACATCGGTGACACCGACATCCGTGACATTAAAACGGATGATTTGATGGATATGGTCGGTTTCGTTTTCCAGGACGTTTTCCTTTTCAAGCAAAGTGTCCGAGAAAATATTCGTGTCGGAAAGCCGGACGCAACGAATGAAGAAATCTATGCGGCGGCGCGCGCGGCGCAGTGTGATGATTTCATCCGCAGCCTGCCGGACGGCTACGATACGGTCATTGATTCCAAAGGCATCCGTCTCTCCGGCGGCGAACGCCAGAGAATTGCAATCGCCCGTGCGATTTTAAAAAATGCGCCGATTCTTGTTCTTGATGAAGCGACTGCTTTTGCGGATCCGGAGAATGAATACAAGATTCAGGAAGCGTTTAAAGAACTGGTGAAAGAAAAAACCGTTATCATGATTGCGCATCGGTTGCCGACGATTCGGACTGCTCATCAGATCATTGTGATGGAGGAAGGAAAATTGGCCGAAAGCGGCACGCATGATGAACTGATCCGGAAAAACGGCGCTTACAAAAAGATGTGGGACGCTTATAATGCGACATTATCCTGGCGTATTTCTCAAAAAGAAGCGAAAGGAAATGTTTCCGCGCAGGGGGGCGTGATTTAAATGTCTCATAATAAAAACACGCAGGCCGATGATTTCGGCGACCTTTTCGGTTCCGATGAAAACGGTTTGATGGTTTTCAGAATTAAAAAATATCTTTCCAAGAAAGGATACAGCGATTTGAAAAAAGCAATCGTTGCCGTTGTTCTGACAAACCTTTGCTTTTTCATTCCGGCAATCTCCGTCTCTGTCTTTGTTTACGAATTACTCAAGCCGTTTTCAGGGCTTGAAATTGATGTGAATATGTTATGGATTTCATTCGGTATCGCGATTGCCGGGATTGTTTTGACGGCTGTCGCGTATGCGAACGAATACAACAAATGCTATGTCAGCGCTTACAACGAAGTCGGAAACGTCCGAACCGAATTGGCCGAACGCCTTCGAAAACTGCCGCTGAGCTTTTTCAACCGCAAAGATCTCACGGATTTGACGACGACGATCATGGCGGACTGTACGCGCATGGAAACGGCGCTTTCCCATCTGGTTCCCCAGCTCGCGGGTCAAATCATTTCGATTACGATCATTATGATTATGCTGATCGTTTATGACTGGCGGATGGGAATCGCAACTTTCATTACGTTTCCGCTTGCGCTTTTATTGATCTGGCTGTCCAAGAGCCTGCAGACCAAATACGATAAAAGACTTCACAAAAGCAAGCTGGACGCCGCCGATAAAACGCAGGAATATTTGGAAGGCATGAAAATCATCAAGGCCTTTAAACTGGGCGGCGGCAAGTTCGAAGCATTGGAAAAGTCTTTGAAAAATTTGATGAAAAGCTCTTTTTCATTGGAATTTATCGTCGGCATCGTGACGGTCGGCATTTCCATTGTCCTCCAATTGGGATTGCCGCTAACCGTTCTTGTCGGTGTTTATCTTTTCCTCGGCGGAACGCTGGATATCTTTACATTCCTGATCTTTTTGATTGTCGCGTCCCGCATTTACGGACCGCTGACAACCGTTTTAACAATGATCAGCGAGTATTTCTTCCTCGAACCGTCATTGAAAAGATTGGCCGCGCTTCGCAGCGAACCGCTCATGAGCGGCAGCAAATCAATTGATATTCAAAAATATGACATTCAATTCCAAAACGTGGCTTTCAGCTACAACAAGGAAAACGCCATCAAAGACATGACTTTAACCATTCCCGAAGGCAAAGTGACGGCGCTGGTCGGTCCGTCCGGCAGCGGCAAGAGTACGGTTTCCAAACTCATTGCCCGTTTCTGGGACACTTCCTCCGGAAGAATCATGCTCGGCGGAACAGATATTAAAACCATTGATCCCGAACATTTGATGGAATACATGTCTTTCGTTTTCCAGGATGTCGTTTTGTTTGACGACACCGTGTTCAACAACATCAAACTCGGCCGTCATGACGCCACCGATGAAGAAGTTTATGCGGCAGCCAAAGCGGCGCGCTGCGATTCTTTTGTCGGCCGGATGCCCGGCGGTTATCAAACCGTCATCGGTGAAAACGGCAGCCGCTTGTCGGGCGGTGAACGCCAGCGTATTTCAATTGCCAGAGCGCTTTTGAAAAACGCGCCGGTGGTTCTTCTGGATGAAGCGACGGCATCTCTTGACCCCGAAAATGAAGGCGAAGTTCAGAAAGCCCTTTCCGAATTGATTTCATCCAAAACGGTTGTCGTCATCGCCCACCGCTTAAGAACGGTGACAAATGCCGACAAAATCGTTGTGCTGGATGACGGCCGGATCATCGAAGAAGGCACGCATGATGAACTGATTCAAAACAACAATTTGTATGCCCGGCTGTACGGCATTCAGAAAAAGAGTATGGACTGGAGCATTTAATGCTCGGTCCGGTTTATTTTTTGTTCAATTACAGCGATTGCCGTATTTGATGTAACTGTTTTTAATGCTTGTCTCGGCAGTGTATCGGATAGTAAAATTCTTTTTTGCGGCAGACGGGATTTAGATGTATCATTTTTCTCTTCAGGGGGTAAAATGCCGAAAAACAAAATCTGCAAGTTAAATTGCCGGTAACATAATATTTCATCAATTTAATATATTATAAAAATAAATGAATGTATTCCCGGGAAAGCGTCCGATAACATTAAATTCAAATTTTAAAGGGCTAGCAGCATTTTTCCTGGCTTTTCGCCTGTACAAGCTTTCTTAAACCTGATTGACAATTACATATTAAAAATACGGCAAATCGGAGCAGCGTCGGCATGGACAAAATCGAATATTTATATCTTTTAATCGGCACAAATCCGTTATCAAATTATGTTGTCGCTGATTATTTTCTGAAATATGAAAAGAATTTAAAGGAAATCCATTTCATTCATTCGACAGAGGATTCCGTCAATAATATTCAAAGCACGGAACCGTTTGCGGCTTATTTGAAATCCGTTTTAGAAAACAAATCGGAAACCGTCCGAATTTTTCTTCACGGCATCCGCATCAAAGATTCTTTTTCCATCCACACCGATATCCGGAAAATTTTATCGGCATCGGAAGATTTGAAAAATGTTCATTTGGATTATTCGGGCGGCACGAAAGAAATGGCGCTTCATTCTTATGAAACGTTTAAGGACGTTTTCCGCGGTGATGTTACTTTTTCATATTTTGATTCCCGCAGAAACCGGCTCAAAGAAGATTCAGGTGTTGAAGAACCGGTCGATTCGATTTTTCTCGGCGACAAGGTTGAAATTCATTTTGATGAACTTTTTGAACTTCACGGGTACAGCACAATACCGGAAGACGAACGCAGCGGTTCTGTTTTCTCGGTCGCGTTTTTCAAAGAATTTTTAGACGCGATTCAGGAGCCGGAAAACTTTGCCGGTTATTTGGAATGGCGGGAATATTTCTTCGGCGTTTATCCGAATCCGCATAAAGTCGTTCCGGCGGACGGTAAAGTGAAACTGAGTGATTTATTGCCGCCGGAATTTGCTGTTTCCGGAATTCTTGAAAGAACGGTATTTTTGAAAATCCATGCGGAAATGCCGGAATATTCATTTTTGGAAGAACGGAACGGAGAATATTATCTGAGAACCGAAATCAGCAATAACCAAATGAATAAACTCATCGAAACCCGAAAATACATGGTCGGCCGTTGGTTTGAACAATATATCTATCTGCTTCTGAAAGAAAATCTGCTGGAAAAAGGTCTGATTTCGGATTTGAATCTCAATATTATGATCCAATCCGCCGCAAAGAATTTTGAAATTGATGTCGCCATGATTCAAGGGTACGAATTGTACGGTGTTTCTTGTACGACCGACAAAACGCAGAGTTTGTGCAAATCCAAAGGCTTTGAAATCCTCCACCGGACAAAACAAATCGCGGGAGACAATTCAAAATCAATTTTAATGACATTTATGAATGAGGAAAATACGGCGGAAACGGGCGGTGACCTCAACGACCTTCTCGAGGACAAGCTTCTTGTTTTAGGGCGTGAGGATTTGTTTCCGAAAGAAAAATTCATTCAAAAAATCACGGTTTTTTTAACTCTCTAAAAACCGTTTTTCTCTTTTTTTAAAAGCTTTAAATATAAACAGATTAATCTAAAATCTTGTTATTCTTAAAAATCAATTATGGTAAAGGAATTTTTATTATGAGTATGATCGGAAAATCCATTCGAATGGAGAGATTTGTTAAAAGAGACACGGGAAGAACAATTATCGCACCGATGGATCACGGTGTCGGTGTCGGACCCATCCGGGGGCTGACAGACCTGCCCGAAGCGGTCGACAGAGTGGCGCTCGGCGGCGCAAACGCTGTTCTCGGACACATGGGCCTGGCCAAACACGGGCACAGAAGATACGGCAATGATGTCGGTTTAATCATCCATCTTTCCGCTTCCACGTCGATCGGCCCGAACGTCAATCACAAAGTTTTGGTGACGACAGTTGAAGAAGCTATAAAAGTCGGCGCTGATGCTGTTTCAATTCATGTGAATATCGGCGCCGAAGACGAGCCGGAAATGCTTGAAGGCTTCGGCCACGTTGCCCGCAAATGTGATGAATGGGGCATGCCGCTTTTGGCAATGGTTTACCCGCGCGGCCCGAAAATCACGTCGGAGTTCGGCAAAGATGTGGTGGCGCACGCCGCCCGCCTTGCGGCGGAACTCGGTGCCGACCTCGTTAAAACCAATTATACCGGCGACATCGACTCTTTCCGCGAGGTCGTTAAAGGAACGCCGATTCCGGTCATCATCGCCGGCGGACCGCACATGGAATCTGAATTGGATTTACTCCAGATGATTGCCGATTCACTTGAAGCCGGCGGCAAAGGTGTTGCAATCGGCAGAAATGTTTTCCAATCCGAAGATCCGGTGCGCACAACCAAAAGAATCAATGCGGTTGTTCACGGCGGTTTCTCCGCGGAAGAAGCTTTCAAAATCGAGTAAATGAACATCTGTTCATTTACGAACTTTTTTTAAAATAAATGTGAAAATCAGTCGTCTCGTCCCGGAACCATATCACATCCCGAACACAATGAACACATCGTTTCGGCTTTTTCCGGATGCAGACTGTATTTTTGAGAAATTCTTTTCTGCATTTCAAACAGTTTCAAGAGTCTTTTTTGAGAAGGCCGTTCCATGAAGCAATCGCCCTTTCGAAGTGCGTTTTCATAAACCGGACGGACACAGGCAATCACGCCGATTTCGGCGAGTTTTTCAACCATTTGCTCAACACTTTCATCCGTTTCACCGAGGCCGACAATGACGTTGCTGAAAACTCTGCCGCGCCCGAACAGCCCAACGGCGTCTTCGAGTTCGCCGAATACGTCGGTTTCGGAAAGTCCTGGACAAACCTGTTTGAATATCTCTGAATCAGCAACTTCAATATTGTATTTGACTTCCGAGACACCGGCTTCTTTTAATTTCACGGATCCCTGAGGTACTGAATAAATGGAGACGCCGACAGGCACATTCAATTTCTTCAGTTCCGGCATCAGTTCTAAAACACGTTCCAACTCGCCCTCCGGTGTTTTTTCGACCCCGGAAGTGATTGAGATCGCTTTGACATGTCCTTTGACGAACGCGTCATTGATAATTTTTAACGTCTCTTCCTTTGTTTTTGTATGTCCCCGGAGAATCGGGACGGAGCAGTATTTGCAGTCAAAAATACATTTTTCGGACAAATTAACGTAAGCCTGTTCAGGGCAGTGCGCTAAAGCCGGCTCGATTTTTCCGGTGACAACAGGATTTAATCCGGTAGAAAAATAAATTTCAATTTCATCATTTGATCCCGGAATTTTTCGAATTTTAAGAGGTGAATTTTTATCCAAATTCAGTCTGACACGCCGCCCGTTTGATGTGATGAAAACGGAACCTGCGCTTCCGGCACTCGGTCCGGCGGTCGATTTGAGCGCCGGCAACACCAGCTTTTCATCTTCAATATCAGCGGTACCGACGGAAAGCAAAAATGCTTTGATTTCTGCCGTCATCGGAATATTTCGGGAATTTTGTGTCATGTTCGATTTTTCCGTTTTTAATTTTATTCAATTTCAATCCGTTTAATCATTTAAATTTTATGCCGTTATTTAATACGGTCTACTGCCTTCGATTATTTTTGTACAGGACCTTTATTTTTTCAAATAATCCGCAACATTTATATAAAATCAGACTCTCTTTGAGTTATTGTAAACCAAAAATAGTCACAAGGTTTACATTCAACAGGAATAAGAATCGGCGGGCAAACGCCGACCCTGAATTTGTTCAAACAAAAACAAACAGTAAAGGATAGATGAATAATGAATATAAAATATTTGCTCGGATCGTTTTTGATCTTGCTCGTTGCAGCTTCGGCAATAACGCCTGTTCTGGGCGCGAGCAACACCCAAAACAGTTCGAATGATGTCACATTTGTAAAATTTAAAATGATCGACGACGCCCAATGGGAAAACATGACAGACGAGGAAAAAGAAGCATACCTCGGTCAATTCGAAATTTCCGATGAAAACGGCAGCATCAAAGTAACGTTGAACAACATTTCGGATGCAAAACACATGTCTTCAGATCTCGTTTCAATCACAATCACCCAATATGATTCTGATGAAATGAAACTTCTGGAATCCATGAGTGCCGAAGAGAGAGAATCTTATGTCCTGACCCGGTATAAAGAAAATCTGGACAGTGAAGTAGAAGCCGGCAATTTAACACAGGCTGAAGCCGACGAGATGTATGCAGAATACAAGGCCGGTGACCATAAGCACATGAACTTCTTTACGGCAAGCACAAGAGCAGTTTCTTTGAGTGAAGAAGAACTCGAAGCTTTAAAGGATATGACGGAAGACGAAAGAGAAGCATTCTTTTTGGAAAACTTCAAGCAGTCTCTCGCTGACGCGGTCGCCGAAGGCAAAATGACGCAGGCGGAAGCCGATGAAATGCTGGAAGCCCGTGAAAACGGTAAAAACGTCGGATTTCAAATGCACGGCAGTAACGGTGATTTTTCCATCAGATTGATGGCGCCGCTTTCGGAAGAAGAACTTTCGGCCCTTCAGGAAATGACTGAAGACGACAAGAAGGATTTCTTTTTGTCTCAGATTAAGTCCAATTTGGATGCAGACGTTGCAGCCGGCAGAATGACTCAGGAAGAAGCCGATGAAATCATCGCTTACCATGAGTCAGGGTCCGCAGGTTACACACAAGGATCACTGTTCCACAGAACAGCTTCCTTCAGAATTGATGCTCCGGCAGTTACCGAATAATCGGAATAATTCAAACCTGTTCCCTCTCCATTAATCAAAACGATAAAAACGAAAACCCCTTCAAAGCAAAACCTATATATACAATTAAATACTTGAGTTCATTGTAAACCAAATTACAAAAAAAGGTTTACAATGAACGGGCGAAGATAACGATTTTCTCTTGAATGAAAAATCGGTTCGTCTGCAAAACGAAACCACCTGTAAAAGCAAACCATTTGAAAAACGACCAAACAAAAAGTGAAAACAGATAAAAACGAGCCAAGCAAATCGATTGTTGTGTGAAATCGATCGATATTGTTTGATCCCGGTTTCGGCAGTTTTCGGACTTAACCCTTCCGAATGTCTGCCGGAGACCGGAATCAAGCCCTGCTTGATTTCAATGCTGAAAAGCATATACTCAACTTCAGTTTATTCCACCAAAACATAAACTGAGAATAGTAAACCCCACCCCTGTAACCAATCAAAAACAAACCAAAACCAATCAAAAACAAAAGAACGAAATAAACCAAACCCTATAAACCAACCCCGTAAGAAAGGCGGCACACGAACTCGTTTCATGTGTCGCCTTTTTTCTTTTACAGGCCGGCGCGCAGCGGCGCACCTGCCTTTTATGATTTATTTTGTCTTCATTCGGGAATAATGTAAGGTATTCCCTTAAAATATTCGATTTGGACTTTAACGCCGTAGATATTTTCAATCATTTCAGGCGTAATACCGGCCGCATCACACGCGTCGTGAATGATGCCGTCTTTCATGAAAACGAATTTATCGGCGAATCGAAGTGCCAAATTAAGGTCGTGCATCGTTAAAACGGTTGCCGTTTGATGTCCTTCGGTCACGTTTCTGATAATTTTTAAAATCTCCAGCTGATTGTGCAAATCCAGGCTGCTGGTCGGCTCATCCAATAAAAGAACGCTCGGTTCCTGCGCAATAGCGCGGCAGATACAAACCTTCTGAAGCTCACCGCCGCTCATTTCATCAATTCTTCGAAGCTGCATGTCTTCCAAATCAAAGCGTTTAAGCGCCGCATCCACGATTTGGTAATCCCGTTCGCTGACGGTCAGTCCGATATGCGGCTTGCGTCCGAGCAGGACGGCATCAAAAACGGTTGTTCTGGACACGTCATTGCGCTGCGAGACATAACCGATGTTCTGCGCAATTTCCTGTTTTGAGAGCTTGGAGAGATCTTTTCCGTTTACCGTCACAGCTCCTGCTGTCGGCTGAAGAATCATATCCATGCATTTGAGAAGCGTGCTTTTGCCGACGCCGTTGGGGCCCATGATTGCCAATATCTCTCCCCGGTTGACACTGAGCTCTATACCGTTTAAAACACTTCGGCTTCTGTAGTCGAACCGGACGTCTTTGACTTGAAGAATCATTATTTTCCCCTCACGATCAGGTACAGGAAAATAGGCGCGCCTAAAAACGATGTGATAATCGCGACGGGGAGGATGTGCGGTGAAATCATTGTTCTGGCAATCGTGTCGGAAACCAAAAGCAGAAGCGCACCGCAGACGGCTGTTCCGACAATCAGATAACGCTGGTCGTCTCCGATGAGACGCCGCATAATGTGCGGACAGACCAGGCCGACAAAGCCGATGACACCCAGGAACGAAACAACCACGGCACTGATGAGAGAAGCTGCAATCATGCCGACAAGGCGCAGGCGGGAAACATTAACGCCTAAGCTTTTTGCCGTTTCATCGCCGGCATCCATCGCATTGAAATCCCAGCGTTTCCAAACGAAATAGAGAGAACAGACGAGAACAACAATTCCGATGATTGCGATTTCCGTCCATCCGGCGCGCGCCACGTCTCCGAATTGCCAAAAAACAATTGCCGCAACTTTTGTTTCATCGACGAAATATTGAATGGCGGCCAGCCCGGCAACAGCAAGAGAATTCAGTGCAACACCTGCGAGAACCATAACTTCAGGCGTTGCCGAACGGATTTTTGCGATTACTAAAATAATGGCAGACGCCGCCATACTGAAAATAAAGGCGCAGGCTGTCACAAGGTACGGATTATTGACGGAAATAGCATCCGCCATGTTGTTGCCGGTCGTTCCGAGACCGAAGATTAAAATGCCGACCGCAGCACCGAACGCGGCAGCGTTGGAAAGGCCGAGTGTATAAGGAGATGCCAGCGGATTTTTCAAAACGGACTGCATGGCAACACCTGCAACGGCCAGTCCTGTTCCGGCAAGAAGTGCCGTTATAATTTGAGGAATACGGATATTCCAAATCACGCGGTCAAAAAGTCCCGAGCCGCCGGGGCCGGAAAAAAGCGTTAAGATCACGTCCGGGATCGGAATACTGACAGATCCCACGGAAACGGCAAAAAGCGCAAAGAATACTAAAAAAATAAACATTCCTGTAATAACGCCGATTTTTTTCCCGACATATTTTTTGTAGCTTGCCGGTTTAACCCCGTCTTCTAAATGCATTTCATCCCTCTCTGAAATCAATAAAACGTATTTATTTTGTTAAATCCGCTTTTGTATAAGACAATCCGTCCGCGTTTTTCTGAATCTGTTCAAAAACGGGCGCGCCGACCACAAATGTATAAATCTTGTCGGCTTTTTCAGCCGGATCAACATCGGCAAACTGTTCGGGATACAGGATTTTTCCGACATAATAACAGTTAGCCAGTGCGGTTTCGTGATTGACGCCCATTGACGTGTGCGGATTGACGGCGTATATTTCGCCCGTTTTTACGGCTGTCAGACCTTTATATGACGCGTCTGTTTTCAATTCGGCAAACGCGCCGCCGTTTGCGGCCGTAACGGTTTCGACATCTACAAAAATAATATCCGGATCCCATTCCAAAATAATTTCTTTAGACACCAGCGCATATCCCGTACTCGGGCCGCTCAGCGGAACGCCGGACGCGACATTGTCCGCGTTCAAAACTTCAAACGGCATGTAAACCGGATTTGTGCCGTTCAGGCCGTGCGGGCCGTTGTACGCGACACCGCCGACAAAAACGGTTTTATTCGACACGGGCACATTTTTGATCCGGTTCTGCACATCTTCTGCGGTTGTTTCAAAATACTGAATAATTTCCTCGGCACGCTGTTCTTTGTGCAGGATTTTGCCGAGCATGAGGAGTGTTTTGTCAATTTCTTCTTTTTCCGTCACGTAATTGCCGGTATAAAACAAAACCACGGGAATGCCGGTTTTAGATTGGATTTGGTCGGCAGCGGCAATGTCGTTGGAAGAAGTTGCCGAATAGAATAAAACGTCGGGATTGACGGCCAATAGTTTTTCGGCGTCAACGACACCCTTGCTTGTACCGAGCAGCGGCTTTTCTTTGATTTCGGGGTGCGCGAGCGCATACGGGCGTTTGTCTTTGGGCATCAGGGTTGAACTGTTGTCCTGATAATCAACGGCGACGACGCGGTCGACAGCATTCAGGTAAACGAAATATCTCATGGATCCCGACCCGCTGACTGCGATTCTGTCGGGATTGTCGGGGACGTCAACGGTTCGGCCGAAGGCATCTGTAACGGTGACTTTTTCTTTATTTCCGTTTTCATTTTCGGAATTTCCGAGGCATCCGGAAAACGAAACCGTCGCCAACAAAATTAATACCGTTAAAAGAATCGTTTTTTGAACAAACTTTTTGAACTGCACTTTTCCACCCGTCTGTATTTTTAATTTTTTATAAATATTGTTTATTAATTCATACGAAATTTTAAAATTTTAACAATATCTGTCAACAATTTTACCGTATTTAACATTTTTTCTGATGTTTTTTGATGCTGAAATTTGTTTAAAATTAGTGAATAAGTCTTTCGTTTCTTATTTCAAATACCTTTAAATAGAGGGGTGTATAACTTTTGTGTTATGTCAGGAAATGCAGTTTTAAAAAACATTTCAGAACGGAATTATGAAGATGCTGTTGCGTTTCACGGCCACTCCTGCGGCGGCCTTGCACTCGGTTATGTTGCCGCGCTTTACGCACGCGACCTGCTCGGTCTGGATTATTCCGAGGATGAAGAAGTTGTCGTGATAACAGAAACGGATTCCTGCACCGTGGATTCGATTCAAACGATTCTCGGAACCACTGCAGGCAAAGGTAATCTGATTGTCAATAATTGGGGCAAAACCGCTTTCTCTTTTTACAATCGGACAACCGGTAAATCCGTACGCTTGATCATGCGTCCCGATTTTTTCAAACCGAATCCGGAATGGGAAACTCTTCGCGGCAAAGTGATGTCAGGGGCGGCAACAGAAGAAGAATCTGCCCGATACCGCGCGCTTTCCGATCAGCGTGTCAGCGATATTTTATCAACGCCCGGCAGCCGAGTTTATGAAATCAAAGAACCGCAGCAGCCTGTTCCCGAAAAAGCGAAAATTTTTGACAACATCATTTGTCCGGTCTGCGGCGAATCCGTCGGCATTGCACGCTGTGTCGACTCCGGCGGACAGAAAATCTGCCGGTTCTGCGCTCAAAAATAAACATTTTTCATTTTATCAAAATTAAAAATAAAACATCGTTTTTCTTCAACGGATGAAAACGAACTTCTTTTTTATTTCATGTTTAATGAAAAACAGAATTTGAATTCATTTCACAGACCGATGTTTTCCATTTGCTGCGCTCTTTAAAAACCGTTCCGCTAAAATGAGAATAAAAACAGGAGTTATTCCTGCTTTTCAATCTGCGTTTCCGTGCAGAATTCTTCAAAAATAATTTCCGTTCCTGCCGTTGCACGGTCTTTGAGCGGAATATACTCCTGAAGTTCACCGACCGCGTTGTAAGCAGGGCGGATGATTTTGCCGGAGTTGATAAGTTCTTCCAGCCGGTGCGCGCTCCAGCCGCTGATTCTGCTGATGGCGAAAATCGGCGTGTAAAGCTGCAGCGGAAGGTCCAGCATGCTGTAAACAAAGCCGCTGTAGAAGTCAATATTGGCCGAAACGCCTTTGTAAATGCGCTTCTCCTGCCCGATGATTTCGGGTGCCAAACGCTCAACCATCGCATAAAGCCTGAATTCGTCTTCACGGCCTTTTTCAATCGATAAGTTTTCAACGAATTTCTTGAAAATATCGGCGCGCGGGTCATTTAAGGAATAAACGGCGTGCCCTATTCCGTAAATCAAACCGGCGTTATCAAATGCCTCTTTGTTCAGAAGTTTTCTGAGATAATCGCTGACTTCTTCTTCGCTGGTCCAGTCCGTGATGTTGGCTTTCATGTCCTCAAACATTCTGACGACTTTGATGTTGGCGCCGCCGTGTTTGGGACCTTTTAAACTGCCGAGTGCTGCAGCAATTGCAGAGTATGTGTCCGTTCCCGAAGAACTGACAACGCGGCAGGTGAATGTTGAATTGTTGCCGCCGCCGTGTTCGGCGTGAAGCACCAAAGCCAAGTCCAAAAGGCGGGCTTCCAGTTCGGTGTATTTGGAGTCCGGACGAAGCAGGTAAAGAATATTTTCAGCGGCCGATAATTCCGGCTGCGGATTATGAATCGTCAAACTGCTGTTGTCGTATTTATGAACGTAAGCCTGGTAGCCGTAAACCGCCATGACAGGGAACAGCGCGATGAGTTCAAGACACTGGCGGAGAACGTTTTCAATAGACGTGTCATCCGGATTTTTGTCATAAGAATAAAGCGTCAAAACACTTTTCGCAAGCGTGTTCATCATATCTTCGCTCGGCGCTTTCATAATAACGTCGCGGACGAAGTTATCAGGAAGTGACCGGTAACACCCGAGAAGTTTTTTGAATTCCGCCAGCTGGTCTTCCGTGGGCAGGACACCGAATAATAACAAATAAGTGACTTCTTCAAAACCGAACCGTTTCTCGGAAACAAACCCGCCGACAAGGTCATTGATGTCGATGCCGCGGTAGAAAAGGCGGCCTTTGCGGTGTTCGGTTTCTCCTTTTGCGGGGCGTCCTGACTGAACATCACTGATTTCGGTTAAACCGGTTAAAACACCGTTTCCGTCAGCGTCGCGGAGTCCGCGGTTAACGTCGAATTTGTTGAAAAATTCAGGGTCAATGGGGCCGTTTTCTTCACAGCGCTTCGCCAATTTTTCCACAACGGCTTTTTGTTCGGCTGCGATTTCTTCTTCCGTTTTTTCAATAATTTCTTCTTCAATTTCGATTTCAACAATTTCTTCTGCTGCTTCCGCATTCCCCTCTGCGGCAGCACCGCTCTCTGCTTCATCTGCGGCCATTGTTTTTGTCATGCCGAGATCTTCGAGACTGATTGTCATTTCGGTGCTTTTTACGATATCTTCCATATTGTACCCTCCTGCTTTTTTAATTTTGA
Organism: uncultured Methanosarcinales archaeon; assembly: GCA_964446755.1. Lineage (GTDB taxonomy): Archaea > Halobacteriota > Methanosarcinia > Methanosarcinales > Methanosarcinaceae > Methanimicrococcus. Next base: position 6,967 of record CAYUQC010000027.1, on the reverse strand, counting down.
TAATCGATTCAGATATTAAGCTATGCTCTGAAAAAATGAAAACTGAAAGATTTTACATCAGAATTTCAATCTGAAACCTCAAAAATGAGCTGATCATTTTTAACAATAGAAAGGACGATTGAAACCTTTATAGGTTCTCATCAGATTAAAACCTTTTTCGTCATCCATTTAAATACTCAACTGGAATCGTCGAACCAACGCTCTTATATAGAAGTTCAATCAATTTTAAGCTGTAATTTTTCCGTGAATTGTCCGAAAAATGCGTTTTCTCATAGCATTTTCGGCAAAGGATGAACAGATGTCGGGAGTGACCGTTCCGGTCCGGGAAGCACATCGTTCGGGAATGTCAAAGCAATTTCGGGAAAGTCCTTTTCAGCCGTACGTGTGTCAAAAAATTTTGAACCGTTCGCTGTTGATCATCCATTATACCGCCGTTTGAACAAGCAGGATTGAAGCTTCTCTTCAGCGCGTGCGTTTTTGAATGATTCTATCGATTTCATCGATCATATTATAATAACAAAATAAAGGAGACATAATATGTCAGGACAACCCATTTTCATTTTAAAAGACGGAAGCAAGCGCACCCGCGGAAGAGATGCGCAGAGCAACAACATCATGGCCGCTAAAGCAGTCGCTGAAGCTGTCAGAACAACACTCGGCCCCAAAGGCATGGACAAAATGCTTGTCGATTCCATGGGCGATGTGACAATTACAAACGACGGTGCAACCATTTTGAAAGAAATGGACATTGAACACCCCGCCGCTAAAATGATTGTCGAAGTTTCCAAAACTCAGGACGAAGAAGTCGGCGACGGGACAACCAGTGCGGCAGTCGTTGCAGGCGAACTTTTGAAGAAAGCCGAAGACCTCATTGACATGGACATCCACCCGACGGTCATTGCATCCGGTTACAGGCTCGCGGCCGCCAAAGCCGTCGAACTTGTTCAGGGACTTGCCAAAGACGTCGATGAAACAAATGTCGACCTTTTAACCAGCATTGCGTCCACCGCCATCACCGGCAAAGGCGCAGAATCCGCAAAAGCCCTTTTGGCAAAAATCTCCGTTGAAGCTGTCACCAGTGTCGTTGACGACGTGAACGGCAAGAAACAGGTCGACAGAGAACAGATCAACGTTGTCAAGAAAGTCGGCGGCCGTGTTGAAGATTCCGAACTTATCAAAGGCATGATCATTGACAAAGAACGTGTTCACAGCAACATGCCCGAAATGGTCAAAGACGCCAAGATTCTTTTGCTCAACGAAGCCATTGAACTCAAGGACACCGAGATCGACGCTGAAATCTCAATCACCTCACCGGACCAGCTCCAGCTTTTCCTCGACCAGGAAGAAGCCATGATTAAAGCCACCGTCGACAAAGTCGTTAACAGCGGCGCAAATGTCGTTTTCGTTCAGAAAGGCGTTGATGACATGGCACAGCACTTCCTCGCAAAGGCTGGACTCATGGTTGTCCGCCGCGTTAAGAAGAGCGACATGGAAAAACTCGCCCGCGCAACCGGTGCAGCTTTGATTTCCAACTTCGATGAAATCAGCGACGCAGATCTCGGCTACGCAGCGCTTGTTGAAGAAAAGAAGATTTCCGGCGACGCCATGATCTTCGTTACCGGCTGTGAGAACCCGAAATCCGTTTCCATCCTTCTCCGCGGCGGTACCGACCACGTCATCGACAGCATCGAAACAGCGCTTGAAGACTCCCTCAGAGTCGTCGGTGTCGTTATCGAAGACAAGAAACTTGTTGCAGGCGGCGGCTCCCCTGAAGTCGAGCTTTCACTCAGACTCAACGAATACGCGGCAACACTCGAAGGCAGAGAACAGCTCGCTGTCCGCGCCTACGCCGAAGCACTCGAAATCATCCCCAAGACACTCGCCGAAAACGCCGGTCTTGACCCGATTGACATGCTCATGGACCTCCGCTCCAGCCACGAGAAAGGCTTAAAGACGGCCGGTCTTGATGTGTTCAAAGGCGAAGTCGTTGACATGTGGAAAGAGTTCGTTGTTGAACCCCTCCGCGTGAAGACACAGGTCATCAATGCAGCCACCGAATCCGCCGTTATGATTCTCAGAATCGATGACGTAATCGCCACAACCAAATCCCAGGGTGCTCCGGGAATGGACATGGGCGGCATGGATCCGGGTATGGGCATGGACATGCCTTAATTTGAAAAATAAACAACGCACCACAACAGAGAATCATTTCTCTGTTTTTCTTTTCTTTTTGATATCTTCAATGATATCCGGTATCCGGCAGGAAACTTTCTGTTTTTATAACACTGACACCTCTTCTCATCAGAGTATCTTTATGAAACTATGTTGAAAGTTGTGATTAATGTGTCATTTCTTGAAAAATTCGGTACCCGAAACGAAAGCAAATTCCGTCTCTGTCTGATTCAAAGCACACTTGCCGCCGGATTTGTTTCCGTTTTCTTTTTAATGATGAGTTATTTTGAAAACGGGCTGGTTGTCACTTCATTGATTGCCAGCATTTTCATCGTTTTCATTTTTCCGACGTCACCGGCGGCGCAATCTAAAAATCTGGTAGGTGGTCATCTGATCAGCGCAGCCGTCGGGTTTTTGTGTTTTTATGCAGACATTCTGTTTCAAGGGCCTGATCCGGTTTTTGCTTATACGGTTCTGTTCTGCGGTTTGGCCGTTTTTCTTTCGACTTTGCTGATGGGGCTGCTCGGATTTGAGCATCCGCCGGCAGCGGCGTTTGCGGCAGGACTTGTACTGGCGCCAAACGTTCCGATTCTGATGTGCCTGCTCGGTCTGGTTTGTGTTTTTGTGCTTGCGAGGTCAAAAAAAATTCTTTCTCCGCTTTATTGCACTGTTTAAAACGGAGATTTATCATTTTGCTTATTTGATTTATCACTCCGATGCGGTTCTTTTATCATTTTGATCGGGTCTCTCAAGCTTGCTTTATGAAGGTTTTGTTGCTCAACAGACTTATCAGTTATATTTGTAATATAATAATTGTTTTCAAAAACACAAAATTTATATACTCTTATTCGAAATAATTATTGTATTTTGTGAATTTAATATAATTAAAAAACGAATTCAAAAAACGAGGTATTCACTATGACACAACCTATACAACTTATTGTTCAGGAAGCAGACCGCTCGGATGCGGGCAAAGGTATTGCCCGTATCGGAACGGAAGCAATGGCGCGTCTGTCGGTTGAACCGGGAGACACGATTAAGATTACCAGTAAAAAGACAGCTGCGGCAGTCGTCGCCTTTTCAACGCACGGTTCAAACAATATCAGCATCGACGGTTATATCCGTAAAGATGCGGGCGTCGGTATCGGTGATACCGTGACGGTGGAGAAAGCGGCGCCGACAACGGCAACCCGCTTAACGATTCAGCCGGTCGGCGAATCCATTAAATTAGACGGCAAACAGGTCGGCGATTTTATTCTTCAAAGATACGCCGGAACGCCGCTTTACAAAGGAAAAACAATTGCGCTTCCCGTTCAGGTCCAGCAGCAGAAACAGGATCCGTTTGAAAGCTTCTTCGGCAATTCATGGGCCGGCAGCTTCTCAAGCAGTTTCAGCACGCAGTATTATGAATTTATCGTTTCCGATATTTCTCCCGATGACGTTTCAATCGTCGGCTCCGAAACCAAAGTCACTTACAAAGATGCCGCTTATAAAGGCGAAGATGCCCCGAAAGGCAAATCCGCCGGCAATATCCATTATGAAGATATCGGCGGGCTCGGCCGCGAATTGAATCTGGTTCGTGAAATGATTGAGTATCCGCTCCGTCATCCCGAAGTTTTTGAAAAACTCGGAATTGAGCCGCCGAAAGGGGTTTTACTTTACGGCCCGCCGGGAACGGGCAAAACGCTTATCGCAAGAGCGGTCGCCAACGAAGTGAACGCCTACTTTGATACGATTTCCGGCCCCGAAATCATTTCCAAATATTACGGTGACAGCGAAGAAAAGCTGCGCGAGATTTTCCAGAAAGCCGAAGAAAACGCGCCGGCCATTATTTTTATTGATGAGATCGACTCCATCGCCCCGAAACGTGAAGAATCAAAAGGTGAAGTCGAACGCCGTGTCGTTGCGCAATTGCTGTCTTTGATGGACGGCTTAAAAAGCCGCGGCGGCGTTATCGTTATTGCCGCGACTAACCTCCCCGATTCTATCGATCCGGCGCTTCGCCGCGGAGGACGGTTTGACCGCGAACTCGAAATCGGGGTTCCCGACAAAGAAGGCCGTATGGAAATTCTTCAGATTCACACGCGAAATGTGCCGCTGTCCGATGAGATCGATTTGAACCGAATCGCAAGCGTCACGCACGGTTTCGTCGGCGCGGATTTGGCGCTTGTCGTCAAGGAGGCGGCTATGCATGCGCTTCGCCGCGAATTCCCCGGTATGAATCCGGATGAAGAAATCTCTCAGGAAAAATTGGAAAGCCTGGAAGTTACGGTGGAAGATTTCGACTCTGCACTGAAAATGGTTCAGCCGAGCGCGATGCGTGAAGTTCTTGTGGAAGTGCCCGACATCGGCTGGGACAGCGTCGGCGGTTTGGATTCTGTCAAAGAAGAGCTTCAGCAGGGCGTTGAGTGGCCGATGAAGTATGCTTCCGTTTACCAGAAATTTGATACAAAATCCCCGAAAGGTTTCCTCATGTTCGGCCCGCCCGGAACAGGCAAAACTTTGCTTGCAAAAGCGGTTGCCAATGAATCGGAAAGCAATTTCATTTCCGTCAAAGGCCCCGAGCTCATGTCCAAATGGGTCGGCGAATCCGAAAAAGGTGTCCGCGAGATTTTCAGAAAAGCAAGATTGGCTTCTCCGTCAATTATTTTCTTTGATGAAATCGACTCCATCGTCCCGAAACGCGGCAGTTACGAGGGTTCTTCCCATGTGACCGAAAGTGTTGTCAGCCAATTCCTGACGGAACTTGACGGTTTGGAAGAACTCAAAAATGTCGTCATCATCGGCGCAACCAACCGTCCCGACATGATTGATCCGGCGCTTCTGCGCCCCGGCCGTTTGGAAAAGCACATCTATGTGCCGCCGCCGGATGCGGAAGGTCGAAAACAGATTCTGGAGGTCTACTTGAACGGTGTGAAAGATTTACTGGCCGGCGACCTGAACACTGATGACCTTGTGATGAAAACAGACGGTTTTGTCGGCGCCGATTTGGAAGCGCTGGTCCGCGAAGCGAAGATGGTTGCCATCCGTGAATTCGTTCAGAAGATGAGCGGACACAGTGAAGAAGACATCGAATTAGCCGTCACCAATGTCAGAATTTACCGCAGGCATTTTGATGAAGCCCTTAAGCGTGTCAGACCTTCTTTGGATAAAGAAGGGTTGCTGATTTCGGAACGCGACTCATGGCCGTTCAGATTCAACGAAGAAGAAAGAAGAACGCTTGAAAAAGCCTTTGAAGCCTTATTTTCACTCAAATACGGCAATGAAAACGATGAAACAAGCGAAAAAACCAAAAAGCTCGAAAGTTTGATTTTGTCTTCCCGAAAAGACTTCGCTGCTCTTAAAGAAGCGGCCAAAGAACACATCCGAAAATCATCTATTGATGAATTCGATTATAACGTTGCCTGACCCGGCAGCGTAAAAAAGTAAAAGAGAATCATTTGCCGTCGGCAAATGGTTTTCATTCTTTAAAACACTCTTCTGAAAAATCACTTATTTCTTTTTGGAGCCGCATCCGCAGCCTGATTTTTTGGGTGTTTCTTTTGTTGCCGGTGCTGATTTTGCAGTTTTTGCGTCAGTTTTTTTTGTGTCTTTCATTTCATTTTCTCTCCTTTGAAGAGAATTATTTGAATTCAAAAAGAATTCTGAAAAAACATCCCTGTACAATATATATCAAGTTATTCTGTCTTAATTTTTGTCTGATTGTTCCGCTTGCTTCTTTTTTCTTTCGATCCGTATTTTGAATTTACTGAACGTCTGAACCGGTCTCAGCTGTCGACGACTCCTGTTTTCTATGAACGGTCACCCCAACAATTATGTATATATAATCTTGAACCCATTTCTTTGCATGAAATTTACACGATTGTTTTTGGTTGCAGCATGCATTTTAATTGCAGCATGCGCTTTTTCGGGGTGTCTGGGGTCGAATGACTCTGAAAATGATACGAAATATGATTCGGTAACAACGGTCAATGTCCAAAAAAGAGGCATTGTTCTTGCGGCAAATGAAATTATCCAAGTCATTCTTCCGGAAAACGCATCAGGCGGCTACCTCTGGGAAGTATCGGATGTTGACGGATTAATCGTCGAAGAATCCGTTTCAACGTCGGCAAACGGCTCTCGCGTGAAAGTTTTCAATATTACGGCTGAAAGAGCCGGTTATTTTATCTTCGAAGCATTATACACGCAGAACGGCAAAGACACGCCGGTGTATACGTTTACGCAGGGGCTGGACTACGCGTCTCCGATTGAAAATCCGCCGGAAGAGCCCGGTTTGATAATGGATTTTGCAGGAATTCCGACACCTCAGATCGGCAGCATCATTGAAGTCAGATCGCGCGGTAACCCGTCAACCGGTTACACTTTAGACGTTCAGATGACGCATAAAAGTCATCTTCAGCTTCTTGATGTCTTGTTTGTCAAAGACGCGGACGGCACCAATGCGGCAGACGGCGCGGATGGCACATACGTTTGGTATCTGACGTCAGACGTCCCCGGAACTTACATGTTTGACGTGTTTATGTCAAAAGGCGCGGACGACCCTGTCGCTTTATTCTATATTGATTTGACGTTTACGTAAATGAATTTAATTTTTTTAAAAAAATCAATTGTAAAGAAGAATAAAAATGCCGCTGTTCATTAAAAACAGCGGCAGTTCAATTATTATTATTATCAACCCGTATTTTTCGATTGCACATCTTTTGACCGGAGAAGCCGGACTGAGGTTGAAAGAGGGTTTTTAGATAAGCTTCAAAAACATAAGTTTCGGAACGGTTCATAAAAATTTTACATAGGG
>CAYUQC010000026.1:0-24903 GCA_964446755.1 uncultured Methanosarcinales archaeon | reverse complement strand
CTATGAGTAATTGTCATTTTTTTCTTTTTGGGAGATATTATTTTATAAAGAAGAGTGTTTTAATCTTTAATTAAAAACGTGTGTCTAATTAAATTAAAAACAAAAACGTCTATGAGGGTCAGCTTATCGCTATCAATTACATTTTAATCGGAAAAATCGCCGTCTGGCTGTTATTAATCATCATTCTTTTCAATCTGCTTGCGTTAGCTTTGGGCATTTACAGTATTCGGAAAAAGAAAATCATTTTCCCGACATTCGTATTGTTTATGCTGTATCTGTTCTATTCTCCCGTTAAATGGGTTTTTAATGCTTTTTCCATGAATGATTTGCTCGTTGATGAAATATTGGTTGAAATCCAGAATGCCGTTTATTTGGATAAATTCAAAAAGCAAACCGACCGGAAAGTTATTTTGCTGCCGCAATGCTTGAGGAGCAGCGAATGCCATGCGAGGTGTGACCCGCTTTACGGATTTGTCTGCACCAAATGCGGCCGGTGTGATGTCGGAGGGATTATAACTGAAGCCGAGAAACGGGATTTTAAAGTCTTCGTTGTTCCGGGCAGCAGTTTTGTTAAGAAAATTTTTAAAGAATACCGTCCCACATCCTGTATCGGTGTCGCCTGTCCGGTCGAGCTCAGCGAATCCATGCAGAAGACATCAATCATTCCGTCGCAGGGTGTTTATCTTATTAACGACGGCTGTTTTGAAACAAAAGTGAACATCAATGACATTGTTTTGAAAATGGAATTGGTATCCCCGATTCCGCAGGAAACTGTTTTATTGGAAACGGTAACAAAAAATGATTCCGAAAACAAAGGAGGCCTTTCCTGATGCTTGACTTCAAATCTTTAATGTATGATCAGGTCGGGCGTTTGATGATTATCGTCCTGATTCTCTCGGTCATCCTGCTGTTTGTCGCCTTTTACATCGGGCACACGAAACTTCAAAAAAACCGTGTTTTTGCATCTTACGCTTCCCGCATCATGGATTTCTTTTATAAGCCGCTTCTTGCCGTTTATATGTTCATTTACAAAAGTCCCGACAAGCTTCATAAAATAATGGCCGACCTTAAAAACAATGCGCAGCGTAAAAAATTTAGCCGCACCAAAAAAAGAATCGTTTTGGCGCCGCATTGCATGCGCCATGTCGATTGTAAAGCCCGGACAACGCGAACCGGCATTCAATGCACTTCATGCGGCAAATGTGATTTTGCGGAGCTTAAAAGAATGTCGGAAGAGCACGGCTATACCCTTTATATCATAACAGGCTCCTCTTTTGTCAAGCATATTCTCAAACATCCCGATGCCAAAGGAACGGACGGCGTTCTGGCGATCGGATGTAATTATGAAATCAACAAGGGTATGCGCGAATTGAAGCGGTGCAAAATAATGACCTACGGCGTACCGCTCCTCTCCGCCGGCTGTTATAATATGCATATTGATTTAGAATCGTTTGAAAAAGAATTGATTTATTTCGAGGGACTCAATGGCACCGGGAAATCCTGAAAAGAATTGCTGCGGCGGGCACGGCCATCACCGTCATTCATCAGCTGAAGAGTGCGGATCCAATCATTCTCACAGCATACCGCATGTGCATACGCATGATGCGCACACGCGGGGATACGACCGACCGCTCATTGACAGCGACGGCAGTGAGTGCACCTGTGCCCACCGTCCCGAAGATGACGTTTCTAAAAAAATCGTGACGCAAATGGTTTCTTACTTGGATGAAGTGATTGCTTTGTCGTCCGGCCCAGTTTACGGGGAATTCATAACAAATGAGACGCTTCAGCTTCGATTAATCGATTTGCTCAATAAAGTGCAGGAAGAAGCACTTTCTCTGCCCGAAGACTACAAAAGGAGAAAAACAAAAGCGGATTGGGAATTTCTTCAAACATTGAACGAACAGATCATCCATCCTGATTTCGGTATGAATCCCGAAACGCTTTGGGATGTTGTGCGTCTTGAAATCCCGTATCAGCACAAAATGCTCGGTATTATCGTCAACGGATGCAGCCACGAACATTAATCTTTTTTCATTACTGTAAAATAAATACGCGGGTCCGGCGAGTAAGCTCCCTTCTGTTTTCTGTACTCCCAAAGAACATTCTTATCTTTGATTCATCAATCACTTGAAATGTACGGCGGCATTCGGCTGTGCGTCTTTTAATATCAGGCGCGCTTTCAAATCAAACGCGAACTCCCGAAACAACTTGCACCTGCGGGGTTTTACCGTTGCATCCGTGCGCCGTGCGCCTCAGTTTTTCACATCATCGCAGACACGGCCCGGTATCGTTTCTGTGCCATAGCCTTGACTCTCGCCAAACGTTCTTCACAAACGTCCGCAAATCTGAAAGAGGGTGGGGAGACTTTCCTCAGGAAATTGAATTCCCGCAGCCGCCCTGCCGCTCCCGCGTTGTTTGAAAAAGGACGGCGTGATATTTAAGAATTCTCTTCGAAGAAAAATCGTGGTATAAAGTAATTATAGAATTGAATCCTATCATTTTTCGTTGATATCACTCAAAGTGAAATATTGACAAGGATGCGGGTTTTATGGTTGAAGAAAAGGGAAATGGAGAGAACACTCCTCAAAAGATGTCGGCAAAACAAACGGCAGTTTTATTGGTTTTTGGTATTCTGGTCGCGGGCGCGATTACGGTTGGTGTTTTATGGCAAACAAACAGTTTCGGGTATTTGAATCAGGGAATGACTTTTAATGTATTTAGTGAGAAAAATACGCTGACAAATTTCGATGATGCTTTAGATTATATCTACATCTCTCATTTCTCAAGTGGAATACTCAGCCGAACAACAAATGTTGTCAAGTGGAACAAGCCGCTTAAAATAAAATATGACGGGGACCCCACTGAAAAAGATATAGAATCGTTACACAAGATTGTTGACGCTTTCAATACGGTTGAAGGTTTTCCAGGAATGGAAATTGTGGATAGCGGTGAAAATGTTTTGGTTGTTTATGCAAACGAAGATAATTTTGCTGACCTTGTTGCACCGTACAGGGATGTTGATCAAGATCGGGACAGAAGCGTCTGTTCTCAAAAACTCAAAGACGGGATTCTGTACAACGCAACAATCATCATAGAACCAAATGGCGCACAAGGATACAAGAACAGTGTCGTTTTACATGAATTTTTCCATCTAGTCGGTTTTTATCATGTTGAGGATTTCCGCGGCAGCATAATGGATCTCAGCGGTCCGCCTTCAAGTTTATCCGAAATTGATGTTCTTGCCTTCAGAATGCTTTACAATCCGGATATTCCCGTCGGTATGGATTATTACCATTTCGAACAATATTATCTGAACGCGGACATTGAAGATTTCACATAATTCAAAGATTGAATCATTCAATCTTTTCTTTTTTTTCTTTCAATTCATTGTCATGAATTACTTTTTTTCCTTTCGCCATCGGGACTACCGTCAATTCCGCATTTTCAAAAGGAACGGTCAACGGGTCCGTTTCGGCGATTCTGTCCATTGTAATGGCAAGCGCCGCCACTTCCGAGTGCGGCTGATTGCCGACGGCGACGTTCCAGTCCGACAGTTCGTAAATTTCGCCGGGCACTTTTTCGGCGCCGACAATAATCATCAGCTTATCCTGTTTCTTCAGTTCGGGAACAGCATCGGGCAGGTTGATGCCGTACATGGACAAGTGGCACACTTTTCCGCCGTCCGCCTGCCATTTTTTGATTTCTTCCGTCATTCTGACATTGTTCTTAACAAAAAAATCGCCGCCCCAGCGCCCTGTCATTTCTTCAATGTTATCCGTTATTTTTTGGTCATCGGATGCCAGGAGCATACCGCTTGCACCGAGCGCGCGTGCGGTCAGGCCCACATGTGTTGTGATCCGCTTGTCTCTTTCGGGACGGTGTCCGAGCCTTAAAACAACAATTTCCTTTTTCATTTCTGCCTTCACCGGTCTGTTCTTCATTCTTCCAATGAAATATTATGTTTGCTTTATTATTGGAATCAACTGATATCAACCCAAAGACCGCATAACATTTAAATGATTATTGTCTCATTTTATATTAATTGAAATTTCAACCGTTCATTTCATGTAAAATTTTAAATAATGTAACAGACATTGTTGATTATCTCTAAAGTATTATTTGATCAATATATCTCTTATGAAAAACGAATTAAAATTTTATAAAAAACGAACACAACAGAGTGATTATCTTGGATCTTGAAATATTTACGCGTAAAATGGATTCGGTCATACGCCGTTATCGTACGATTTATGACCTTCTGGAATTCCTGGCAATCGCTTTAATCATTCTTCTGATTGCCGTCTATTTCAATTTAGATGAAATTTTTAAACTCATCCCGCTGACGGAACCGTATGTCGGTTTATCACCGGACATCCCGTTCTTTACCATTAATTATGAAACGATTTTCATGTTCTTTATCGTTTGTCTGCTCGCACTTTTAATTCTGGAGCTGACGGAAAAGAATGTCAAAAGAATTTACAAGCTTTTAAAAAAAACACCGCCGAAACGCAAGAAGTCTCAGGATGTTGTGGAAGACACCTATCCGGAGCTGAAAGACCGTTTAAAAACAGCGTACGACAACCGGAACACGGATCCCGGCAACTTCATCGCAGCCGAACTTAAAACTTCCGTTTCGCGCGACATTGAAGGAGTTGCTTCCGCAGACCTCGTCGACAGAAAGCGCATCGGATACAGCTTAGCAGCCATTCTTGTCGCCGGCTTGTTTTTGGGCGTCATTTTCTTTACGGGATTTACGTCTTCCTTTTCGCCGGGCGACATCTATGACAGATTCCCTAACGGCACAATCACGCAGCCGCCACTGGATGAAAATACATCCACCAACAACTCTTCCAGTATCCCGACGGAAGCACCGCCCATTGCAGCGGAACCGGGGGTTGACATTGACGTAACGCTGCCGCCAGGGGCAGGAACCGGTCCGGGGGATATGCTTGAAGGCGCAGAGAACAACTTTACACCGTCAACACCCTACCCGCCCGAAAGTCTCAGTTCACAGCACTTTTATGATACGCTGCCAGCCGGCTACGAAGATGTCATAAAGGATTATTTCAAGAAATTGGCTGAAAACAGCTGATTTCATTTTTATTCTCATCAATTCATCAAAACACATTATCATACCAAGAGGAAGTAAAATGGAACCGGAATACAGTGAAACATCTTACCGCTATTCAAAAAACAATTCAGATGACAACGAATTAACACAAGACCAATATGCAGGAACGGCCGCCGACTCAGAATCATATACGCCTTCTTACGCGCCGGATGCTTCTGATTCGTCTGCCGAGCCCGCGGCCGAAGAATCGGCTGTTTACAGTTCCCCCGAATCCGTTGCAGACCCTGCGCTTTTAAAGACATATGAAAACGCGCACAAAATTTTTACAACTCTCTTTGATGAAATCGGAAAAGTTATCGTCGGGCAAAAAGAGGTGGTTGAAGAAGTCATGATCGCGCTTTTGTGTAACGGTCACGCTCTCCTGGAAAGTAATCCGGGTCTCGGTAAAACGTTGACGATTTCGACCATCTCAAAAGTGGTCGATCTTTCCTTCAACCGTATCCAGTGTACGCCTGACTTGATGCCGGCCGATATTACCGGTACCACAATCGTGGAGGAACACGACGGCGACAAGAAATTCCGTTTCGAACACGGTCCGGTTTTCGCCAACATCGTTTTGGCGGATGAAATCAACCGTGCTTCTCCGAAAACGCAGTCTGCTCTCTTGGAAGCCATGCAGGAAAAGCAAGTCACCGTTGCCGGTCACACCTATCCTCTGGACAAACCGTTTTTCGTTTTGGCCACACAAAACCCGATCGAGCAGGAAGGAACCTACCCGCTTCCGGAAGCCCAGCTTGACCGTTTCCTCTTAAAGATTCTCGTGCCGTATCCCGATTACCGGGAAGAGCTTGAAATCGTTAACCGGTATACTGCTCAGTCTTCCCCCGAAACCTCACGCGGCATCTCCAAAGAAACTTTAGTGAGCCTTCAGAAATTAACGAAAGATGTTCCGATTGCCGAAGATTTGAAAGACCGGACAATCCGGTTGGTTATCCGGACACGTGACGGCGGTGCAATCGAATACGGCGCCTCTCCGCGTGCTTCCATTGCCATTATTCTGGCGGCCAAGGCCCGCGCGCTGATTCACGGCCGCAACTATGTCGCCGAAGAAGACGTTATTGCCATGTCTTATCCGGTTTTGAGACACAGAATCATCCTCAGCTTTGAAGCGGAACGTTCCGGTGTCACACCTGATGACGCTATTGAAGACCTTCTGATTGAGGCCGGTTTCTTAAAACCCAAACCGCAGGAGAATGAATCTTCCGGTCTTCGCGCAAAACTGCCGTTCGGTTCCAAAAAGTAATTTCACAGCGAAAATAAGTACCGATGGATAAACACCTTGACGCTGAAAAATCATGGCTGAAACAAAACATAATTTCGATATTGAGTTTCTCAGGCAGCTGGACCGCTATAACATGGCGATTCGAAAACGCGTGTCCACCGTTTACGCCGGAAACCGCCCGTCAACACGTATCGGAAAAGGCATTGATACGGTCGGTTACCGCGAATATTATCAGGGCGACGAAATGAAAGATATCGACTGGAAAGCTTATTCCAGAACCGAAAAACTTTATGTCCGGCAGTTTGAAGAAGAAAAAACGTTGACGGCGCATATCTTATTGGACGCCAGCAAAAGCATGGATTTCCCTGATGGCAACATCAAAAAATATGAATACGCCGCAATGATGGCTTTAGGGGTCGCTTACACGGTTTCGCGCAAAAATGACAAGTTCGCGATTTCAACTTTCAATGAAAATCTCGATATCAACGCGCCGAAACGCGGCATGCGGTATCTTCTCGAGTTGACCGACCGGTTGGCATCCTTGGAATTAGACGGGTCGACAGATTTGGATGTCTGCACGCACAAATATGAAAAACTCATCAAATCCAGATCCCTCGTTGTTATTATTTCCGATTTCATGGAGGATATCAAACACATCGAAGCGTCCGTTCACCGTCTTTCCGGAAACGATTTGATGCTGATTCAGGTTTTGGATCCGTTTGAAAAAAATCTTCCGATCAAGGGTGATTCCAGATTTTTCGACATGGAAACCGGTGACGAAATGAAAACTTATTTGAGCGATTCTTTCAGAAACAACTACTTGAAAGAACTGGAAAATCATAACGCAGCAATCGACGGAATCTGCAAAAGAACCGGCGCCAAATTCTATTCATTCACAACCGATGTGCCCGTTTTTGATTCATTTTTACAGATTATTGACAGAGGTGTCTGAAGATGGCCATTGCAGATTCACTTCCTTTTATATTCCCGTGGGCATTGCTCGGTCTTCTGTCCATCATTCCGCTGATTATTCTGTACATGCTTCTTCCCAAACCGTTTAAGGTGAGCATGCCTTCGGTTATGTTTTTAATGAAAGTGGAAGAATCCCGCGAGAAAATTTATTCTTCAATCACTAAAATTATCCGCGATCCGCTTTTTATTGTACAGCTGCTTGTTCTCATCCTGCTGGCAGTCGCCGCGGCCGGACCGTACATTTTATCGTACGACACGCTGAGCGACAAAAACACGGTCATCATTATTGACGGGTCCGCCAGTATGCAGGTCGGAGACCGCTTCGGAGAGGCGCAGCGCGATGCTTCGCGTTACCTCAGTCAGGTCAATACCGTTATCTTGGCCGAATCTGTTCCGGTGATCGTTGCCGAAAATGTCAGCGCGGCGGAGGCGGAGCGGGCGATACAAAGCCTGTCCGCGAAAGCCGTGACGGCAGACATCGGCTCTTCGATGGCCTCGGCGGCTAACATCCTTTCCGCAAAAGGCGGGTCGGTTTACGTTCTGTCCGACTTTACGTCCTGGGACGGTTTGAATCCGATGGAAGCAAAGAACCTTCTCGGCGGCGGTTTAGATGTGAATTTTATTCCGTACGGGACAACCACCAGCAACAATATGGCGATTATTAACGGTTACTTGGAAAAATCCAACGGAACTTACAATTACTATTTCATGGTCCGCAATTACGATACGGGCGTCAAGTCCGTTTATGCGAACGTGACAACCACCCTCCCGAACGGTTCGAAGCTGGTTTACGCACCATTAACCGTTTCTGTTCCGGGTGACGGTGTTGAAACTTTTGTTTTCAAAAATGTCCGGAGCGGGACAACCGAAATTAAATTGGCCACCAGCGATGCGATTGAATCCGATAATTATGCTTATATTTCCATTCCGGGAACACAATCGGCCGATGTTCTTTATATCTCGGATTCCGGCAGCGCCAAAGAAACCCTGCCTTCCCAAATCGCCCTTTCACTCATTCCGGAACTGACGGTGACAAGCGCCGACGAGGTTCCCGAAATGCTTTCCATGAATTACAGTTTTGTTGTCGTGAATATGGGAGACCGTGTACTGACGGGAACGGAAGTTGATTCACTGCACACTTATGTTTCAAACGGCGGCAATTTGGTTTTTGTTGCCGGTAAATATTTGGAGGCGGCTAACCAGACCGTTAATTTGTCCAAAATGCTTCCCGCCCGTATCAACACGACCGTCACCAGTATTGACGGCACTCAAATCTATGCGGTCGGCAACGATTTCACGAGCGGTTTGGATTTAAACAGCGTTTACATGAAGACGTATTTGAACGCCGAAACCCGTGATTTGACGGCGACCACTTATCCGGTTATGACAATGGCAGGCGTTCCGATTATCGCATACGGTCCGTACAGCAACGGCACAGTCTTCTATTTCGGCCTGGACGACCATCCCGGAGAGGACGCATGGAACAACTTCGCAAGTTTCCCCGCCTTTCCGGTCTTTTGGATCCGCATTGCCGATTATTTTGCCGGAATCGGTGACATTTCCGAATACAACGTTAAAGCGGGAACGATTCTGACGCTTTCTTCGGACACGGAAATTTTGACGCCCGAAGGCAAAACCACGACGAACCGCGTTTTGTTTGACACGGTCGGTGTTTACACCATCGGTCAAAAGAAAGTTGCCGTCAACATGTACAACGATAAAGAATCCAATACAATGACCGCACAAATGACAGGTCTTGAAAACGCCAATGAAGGTGGCGAATTGCCGACACAGTATGAAATCAAGACAAACATATTCTACATCTTTGCGATACTGGCGGCACTGCTTATGATACTGGAACTTTATCTGCTCAGAAAACGGGGGGATATCTGAATGTATTTTGAAATGCCGATATTGCTGCTTCTCATCATTCCCGCCGTTTTGCTGGGTATTTATTTCTTCAGAAAAGCGCTCGGGAAAAAGCAAAAGCTTCTTGTCAGTTCACGTGCCGTTATTGCAATCATTCTTATTATTGCGCTGGCGAATCCGATTTCGTTTATGACGGTGACGCAGACAGATGTCAATCCGGATTTGGTGCTGGTTGCCGATAACACACCGAGTATGGGATATTTTGCAACGGGCGCCGGCCAGGATCTTTACGATTATTTCTCGGACAAATTCCAAATCAAGTATGATACGCTTGCCGGAAACACAACGGCCCTCGGTGAGAAAGTCGCTCAGTATGCCGACGGCAGAAATCAGATCATTCTGGTTTCCGACGGTAACAGTAATTACGGCAAGACACTGGAAGAGGGTATCGATGTCGCCGTTCAGACGAATACAACTGTCTCAGCCGTTGTGCCGACATTGGAACGCAACGACTTAAGCATTGAAATCACGGGTGACAAGTCCGTTATTTACAGCAATGTTCAGGAGTTCGGCATTACGGTCCGTCAAGCAAGCACTGACAATGTCACTTATACTTATGTTGTCAAACAGAACAACAATACGATTCTGAATGAAACATTTACAATGACCGACGGCGAGCAGGAAAAGACGACGTATTTCCAAACACGTTTTATGTATCTCGGCGCGCATACGCTTGAAGCGACATTAACTTCGTCCGCTGATACAGATCCGATCAACAACGTTTTTACCAAATCAATCTATGCGATTGAAAAACCGAACGTGATCGTTGTCACATCCGAGCCGAACGCTTCTTTAACGCAGGTTGCCGGGTCGCTTTACAACGTGACGGTTGTTGAAACGCTTTCCGAATTCGGTGAAAATCTGCCTGACGCGCTGGCTGCTTCCAAGACCATCATATTAGACAATATGTATGTCGGCAACATGACCGAAGAAGAAGTCGCTTATTTGAAAGAGTATGTTTCCGAAGGCGGCGGTTTAATGGTCGTCGGCGGCAAAACTTCTTATGATTATCCGGTCGGCAATTCGTATCTGGATTCTTCATTTGAAAAGCTGCTTCCGGTCGTTTCCGTCCCGTCAGACTGGGAAGGCATTCAGGATGTTTATCTCTTCATTGACGTTTCAGACAGCGCCAGTTCGTGGGGCGCAAACAACGAAACCATTTTGTCGAATATCAAAAAATCAGCCGTAAATATCATTGACAGCGATTATTTTAAAGAGGCGAACATCACTTATTTCACAATCGGTGACCAGTCCCGTAATGATACCGGTGAGTTCTATTTCGTCGGTAATCCGCGTGAGGCCGAAGAACTTAAAAAGGAAATCGAAGATTTGAAAACCGGTGACGGTCAAACCGATCTTGTTCACACTTTCGACAATGCCATTCCGATTATGGAAAACAGATCCGGTCAACCGCTTGTTATCATTATCTCAGACGGTAATCTGCTGAATCAGAGGACCTACAATGAATTGCTTCGTGCGGCAAATCAGGCTGACAAATACGGCGCAACCATGCTTTTCATGAACATTTATACCAACGGTTCCAAACGACCGAATCAGTTCAGCGATTCCCGCGGCAATATTTATGCCAAATCCCTGATGAGAAATTATAAAGGAGACGGCGTTTATGTGGAATCCAATCAGGGTCTTCCGATTTATCCGAATTTCTCTCAGATGTTCGGTGAGGTCGAAAACCCCAATGAAAATGTGACGGAAGCCAGCCTTTACATCTCCAATCCGAAACATTTCATTGTCCAGGGATTAAACATCAGTGAAACAAACGTCAGCGGTTACAACGGCGTTACACCGAAAGCCGGATCCGACAAATTGGTCATTGCCAGCGACGGATCCCCGATTTTAACGGTTTGGCGCTACGGTCTCGGCCGCGTTGCCGCACTGACCACAGACAACGGTGTCGGGAACGGTAATTATTGGGCTTCCGAGCTTTATGCGGCACCGGGATCCAAACTGATATCGGCAACGACAAATTGGATTATGGGTGATCCGAACAAGGAAAGCGGTCTGGTGATTGACTGCCCTGATGCTTTTGTCGGGGAAACGGTCACTCTCCGCGTTAATATGTATGATCCGGGTGTTCCCGTCCTGATGCTGAATGAACAGAAACTGCTTTTGACAATGGAGTCGGAAGGTGTTTATGTTACAGAATTAACTTTTAATCAAACCGGCACGTACAACATTTCCGGTTATCCGGTGACGGTCAATTATCCGCTTGAATACCGCGACATCGGTGTTTACCAGGATTTCCGCAAATTGATTGAATCCACCGGCGGCAGTGTTTATACGGTGGAACAGGCCAAAGCGCTTTACATCCGGAACAACGGAGAGACAACAACGTATCAAACCCGCGAAGCCGTCAGTTTCAATGTTTACCTGCTGCTGATTGCGCTGATTCTTTTCCTGGCGGAAGTCATTTACCGCCGCGTCGTTGAAATCAAAGAATTGAAACGGCTGCATGAGGAATATGACCGCCGTGAAAAAGAATCTCCGGGCGCGCCGCCGCCGAGGCCGGACATGTCCCAGTTCAGGCGCCAAAATGATATGGTCGCGGATGTCAAAGGCGACGCCAAAAAGTTTCTGGCGAAAATGAAAGATAAAACCAAAAAAAATAAGTGAAAGGTTTAATCCTTTCCTTTTTTCTTCTTTTTTTGAATAAACGTTCCGGCAACAGAAGCTGCCAGCATTAAGAATATTAAAAAGAAAAAGATCCCGCTTTTTTTAGTGAAACTATTGTCAGACCTCTTTTCATCCCTGCCAACATCAGTCGGACGACCGTTTTCTGTTTCACCGCTGCTTTTATTCTCACTTTCCGTTTCCCTTTCGGGAGCCGCAGATGTCACGTTCATATCTGTGCTGCTCTCTCTTCCGGATGTCTTGCCGGCCGGATCGGATCCGGTCAGATTTATCGGAATAATATAACCGACAGGGGTTTGTGTCTCCGGATTGCGGATGATTTTCAGTTTATATTCCGCATCCGCCGAATTTGTTATAAGTACAGGGACCGGAATTTTAATTTCCAGTTTTTTCGAATCACCCGGCAAAAGCGTTATTTTTGACTCGGATAATTCAAAAACGGCGCTGATGTCTTTTTTTCCGCCTGTTTGTTCAACAAAACAAATATATTCGGTTGCTGTTTCTCCCGTATTTGTTAAAATGACTGTTCTTGTTTCGGCATTGCTTGTTTTCAAATCAATCTCAATTTTCATCGGCGCGATAGAATCGCCGGTCACAATGTCTGTTCTTGTCATCGGTTCGGGAAATGCCGCATTCGCCGTTCCCGCCGCAAAAACGGCCAGCAGCAATAAAATCATTAAAAATCGTACATGTTTCTTATCGGGTTTTGTCAATTTCTCACCTTCAGGCAGAAATTTACCGGAAACCCATAAATCATTTGATTTTTTCAAAAAACAAAAGTATTTATGTCGGTTCAAAACCTTATAAAAGTGTGCTGTCGCCCTTTACTAACAACCAAGAATCATCTTTTCCGGTAATCCTCAATCTTCTTCGTTTTCCCTCGCAAAGGGCATTTACGCACGGATTATTGTACCGCATTGGGGTTGTCCGAACAATCACAGACCGAGTTCTCCGGATTCTCATGCCGGGACCTATACAATGCGACAGTTACAAAAAAGACGGGCAAAGGATAAATATTTTGTTTGACGTTTTTTGTCTGTTACAATTCAATTTTTACCGTTCATTTTAATTTGATTCAGGTGACCCATGTCCGGCTTTGACGATTCTGATTTTGTCCGTCTTCTCGAAATTATCGATCAGACTGAAAAGGAAAGACGGAGTGAAACCGCAGGCAATTTTCCAAAATCAACTGTTGAAGACGGTTACGGTGATTATGCCGGCAGTTATGACCGCGTTGTCTCGGGTTTGATTTTTGCGGGAACGGAGCCGGATTTAATTTACGGCAACATTTACATCGAAGACGGCATCATCAAAGAAATCGAAGAGCTTGCGGGTTCACAAATGAAATCCCGAAACTGGATTGTGCCGCGTTTCGTCAACGCGCATACACACATCGGGGATACGCTATTGAAAGATCCGCCGCTCGGCCCCGACGTTACGCCGTATGCTTATAAGCGGGATTTGGATTCTCTCGTCCGCCCCCCGAACGGGCTGAAACACAGGTTTTTGTCCAATCTCAGTCCGGAAGCGGCCGTCAGTTCCATGGAATCGGCGATTTGGGATATGTATCAAAACGGCATTTCTGTTTTCGCGGACTTTCGGGAAGGCGGCACCGCCGGCGTCGCGGCTTTGATTGAAGCGTCCAAAAACGCGGGGCGCGGGATTCATCCCGTTATCTTCGGGCGCCCGACTTTCTCGGGTGTTTCCGGCTCGGATATTTCATCTTCCCATCTGTTTTTGGATGAACTTCGGGATTTATTGGACGTTGCCGACGGCATCGGTGTCAGCGGTGCAAACGATTTGGATGATTACGTTCTGGCGAAAATTGCGGCAAAAACACAATCCAAGCGCCGGCGACTGGCTATCCACGCGGGTGAAAAAGACCGGAGCGATATTGAGCCGGCGCTTTCTTCAGATCCCGATTTACTGATTCATATGACGCATGCCGAAGAATATGATTTGAAAGCGGCAGCCGATGCTGAGATCCCGATTGCGGTCTGCGTCCGCTCCAACCTGACAACAGGCGTCGGGCTCCCGCCTGTGTTAAATATGCTCGATGCGGGGATTTCGGTTTGCATCGGAACGGACAACATCATGCTCAATGCGCCGGACATGTTTGAAGAACTGCACTTTCTTTCCAAAATCTACGGCATTTCCGACGCGGTGCTTTTTAAAATGTCCGCTTCCAACGGGGCCGATGCGCTGGGGTGCCGGTTTACGGGGTCAATTGAGATCGGCAAAAAGGCGGACATGATGGTTTTAAACGCTAAATCTTTAAATTTAAAACACGTGAAAGACCCGCTGGCCGGGTTTATCAGAAGGGCGCGCGCCGATGATATTCTCGGAATCATCTGATTTTTAATTGAGGCAAATGACAAATCTTTTTCCTTTTCCTGTTCGGGAATCAATTTTATATTGAATGCGTCCCTTCATTATTATTGTATTTTTATTTTTTCGGCCGGATTTAACGGCCCGTCAATGAAATTATTTACAGGATGCCGGTTTATGACAGGAAATCTCTATCACACAATTGTTGTCGGAACAGACGGAACGGAATATGCAAAAAAAGCGATTAACACGGCTGTCGGCCTGGCAGGGCTGACCGGCGCAAAACTCTATGCGATTTATGTTTCCGATGTTTCCAACATTACGCCGACCAGCGTGGAATGGGAAATGGTTGCCGAAAATATTAAACTCGAATCCGAGGCCGCTTTCGCATATGTTCGGGAGAAAGCCGAGACTGAAGGGATCGAATTCGAAACCGTCAGTTTATCCGGCGCGGCCGGACAGGAAATTGTTCAATATGCCAATCAGGTCAACGCGGATTTGATTGTCGTCGGCGCAACCGGAAAAAAGGCAATTGAGCGGCTGATTCTCGGAAGCGTTTCCGAAAAAGTCATCCGCAATGCCAAACAGCAGGTTCTGGTTGTCAGAAGTGACGGTTCGGAAGTCAGCGAATAATTTCGCGCCTTCCTTTTTCAACCTTTTTTCTTTTCGTTTTTCGGATTTTCAATAATTTAATCTGACCAATTCGTACTTTTCCAAATACACGACTTCTTCACAGATATTTGCGGCATGGTCTCCGATTCTTTCGATATGTTCGGCAATCATCAGCGAACAAAACGAAAAACTTGAACTGCTGCCGTTCTCCAATAAATTGTCCCGTATTTTCCAAAAAGCATTGTCGATTTCATCATCCGTCTCCGCCACAAAAACCGCTTTATCCGCGTCTCTTGTCCTGTACGCATCGGCGGCGCCGTTGAGCATCCTTTCAGCGGCGTCTTTTATCAGGCGCAGCATGTCCCGTTCGTCCGGATTCAGTCTTATTTTTTCGGGGCAGGACACCGAATATTCGGAGATATCGGTGATATGGCTGCTGATTTTCAGCCAATTGGTTGCAATCCGGACAGCACAGATAACTTCCCGTGTATCTTTTGCAACAGGCTGCTGAAGCGTAATCAATTTCGTCGCTGTTTTTTCAATTTCTTTTTCAATTGTCTCCTGCTGTTTTTTCATCTCTTCCAATTTCTGAATTGAAATCAGCTGCTCATCCACGAACAGATGAATGCATTGTTCGAACATGTTTATTGCAATCCGGCTCATCAAAATGACATCTTCTCTCATCTTGGTTAATTCTTCATCGTAACCGCTTCGCATCATCCGAACCGCCCCGTAATGTATCCTTCCGTTCTTTTGTCCTGCGGGTTTTCAAATATCTGCGCGGTTTTTCCGGCTTCGATCAATTCACCCGAGAGGAAAAAGGCCGCACGGTCCGAAATACGGGCTGCCTGCTGCATGTTGTGCGTCACAATAATGATTGTGTATTCCTTTTTCAATTCCGTCATCAGTTCTTCGATTTTTCCGGTTGAAATCGGATCCAGTGCGCTGCACGGTTCATCAAAAAGAATCACTTCAGGCTTCACGGCTAACGTTCTGGCAATGCACAAACGCTGCTGTTGGCCCCCGCTGAGGGAAAGCGCCGATTCTTTCAGACGGTCTTTAACTTCATCCCAAAGCGCAGCGCTGCGCAGAGATTCTTCCACAATTCCTGGAATTTCTTTCTTCGGGACACCGTGGATTTTCGGGCCGTACGCAATGTTTTCATAAATTGACATCGGAAACGGATTCGCTTTTTGAAACACCATGCCGACACGCTTTCTTAAATCGGTGACATCGGTTTCCTTGGCATAAATGTTTTCGCCGTCGATGTAAATTTTTCCTTCAATCCGGCAGTTTGAAATCATATCATTCATCCGGTTCATCGTCCTTAAGAATGTGGATTTACCGCATCCGGACGGGCCGATAAATGAAAAAACTTTATTTTTCGGAATATCCAATGAAATTTTTTTTAAGGCTTGATTGGCGCCGTACCACAAATTCAAGTCTTTGACTTCAATGGCTCTTTTTTTGATTGTTCCCGGCGAGAAAGCCGGGTCCTGTTCGTATAAATATTTATTTTCAAATCCGACAGCGTTTTCAAAACCGAGCGTGTCTTCATAAGAAAATGCATTTTTTGATTCTGTTGCATTCATAATTTTACCTTCTGCATTCTGTTTTTATTCTTGGTTAATTTGATTTGAGTTTCTTCTTGTAATGTCTCCGAACACCGACGGCAATTAAATTCATGGAAAAAACAATTGCCAGAAGAACCAATGCGGTTCCGTATTGAATCGACCGTGTCAGTTCAATGTTCATACTTTCCGTTGCCAGCACATACAGATGATAAGAAAGCGCCATGAACGGTGAAAAAACGGAATCCGGAAGTTTCGGGTAATAATATACGGCTCCGGTGAACAGGATCGGCGCCGTTTCTCCGGCCGCGCGTCCGATGCTGATAATGATTCCGGTAATCAGTCCCGAATAAGCGGACGGCAGGACCACGCGGCGGATGGTCTCCCACTTCGTTGCGCCAAGCGCCCGGGATGCTTCTCTGTGTTCTTTGGGGACGGCCAGAAGCGCTTCCTGCGTTGTCCGTATGATAACGGGCATGATGAGAAGTCCCATCGTCAGGGAAGCAGTCAGAAGAGATTGCGGCAAACCGATGTATTTGATCAGCAGCGCCATTCCGAAAAGACCGAAAATAACGGACGGTGTTCCGGCCAGATTGTTGACCGCCTGTTCAACGGCACGTTTGATTTTCCCGTCCGCAGCGTATTCTGTCAGGTAAACAGCGGCAATGATTCCGAGCGGAACGGCCGTCAGAAGTGAAAGAACCACAAGTTCAACGGTTCCGATGATGCACGGAAGAATACCGCCTTCCGTCATTTGATTGACCGGCATCTGCGTCAGAAACTCAACCGTTACGGCGGGATATCCCTTCCAAATGATGTCGCCGATGATAATGATTAAAATCAATATCGTAGCCGCGGCGGATAATTTCATGAGCAGGAATGCACCTTTTTGATACAGCTCCTGTTTCTTTCGGTGTGCCGTTTTCTGCTTCAAAACAGGTTCCTTCACAAGTTCGTCAGTATAAATATTCCTGTATGACATTTCAGGCCTCCGTTCCGTGTTTTCTTTTAACGGCTTCGGCGATCCAATTGATTCCGACTGTCATGACGAACAAAACGGCGCCGATGGTAAACAGCGCGTAGTAATGTTCCGTTCCTTTGGCGACTTCTCCCATTTCAAGAGCGATCGTTGCCGTAATAGTGCGGACGGATGAAAGGAATATATCCGATCCCGGAATAATCGCCATGTTTCCCGTGACCATCATGACGGCCATCGTTTCACCGACTGCCCGGCCGATGCCGAGAATGACGGCAGCCGAAATCCCCGACACGGATGCCGGCAGGATTACTCTGTAGATCGTTTGCCAATGATTGGATCCGAGCGCAAAGGAGCCTTGCTTCAAGGCAGAGGGGACGGCCGATATCGCGTCTTCGGAGACGGATATGATTGTCGGAAGCGCCATGATCGCTAATATGACTGATCCCGTCAAAGCCGTCTGGCCGGTCGTTAAATCAAAAAGGGATTGAATCCGCGGAACAAGAAGAACCATGCCGAAAAAACCCAATACGACCGAAGGAATTCCCGCAAGCAGTTCGACAGCGGGTTTTAAAATTTCCGCCGTTTTCGGGCTGGCCAGTTCCGCGATGTAAACAGCGCTGAGAATGCCGACGGGTACTGCCATTACAATGGCGCCGACTGTGACGGCGACGGTTCCGGCCAGCAGAGGCAGGAGTCCGAATACTTCGGGGCTTGCTCCGGGTTTCCATTCCGTTCCGGTCAGAAAATTAAAAAAATCATAGGTTTTGAAGAAATTAATTGATTCCGCAAACAGGAACAGGCAAATTAAAAGCAGAATCAGGATTGTTCCGATTCCGCCGATTAAAAAAAGAGATTTCATTGAATTCTCTTTGAAATCTCTGAAACTGCGTTTTGTCATATTTTTCCCGTCAGTTTTTGTTTCAGTAAATGTTGATCAAGTTGAAACATGAGTTTAATTGACGGGCGCGTATCCCATATCACTGACAGTTTTCTGGCCGTCCGCACTTAAAATATAACCGATGAACTCGGAAACAGCCTGTTTCTGATTTTTGTCGGTGTAGAGGTATAAACCTCTTGAAAGCGGGTATTTGCCGTTTAAGATGTTTTCTTCGGTCGGCATAACGGTTGTGCCGTTTGTTTCAAGGCCGACTGTTTTGATGGAATTGCTTTGGTAAGCGGCGCCGATAAATCCGATGGCTTTGGCGTTCTGTGCAACTTCCTGCGTCACGGCGCCTGTGGCGGACTGTGTGATTAAATCGGAGCGGAATTCGGTGCTGCCCATGACGGCTTCATTAAAGAATTCCTGAGTTCCGGAAGACGAATCTCTGGCAATTGCCGCGATTTCCGCGTCTTCGCCGCCGACATCTTTCCAGTTCTTAATTTCGCCGCTGTAGATTTTCTGAAGCTGTTCCAACGTCAGATTGCTGACGGGGTTTGACGGATGAACAATAACGGCAATACCATCTTTGGCAATTTCATGTTCGACGGGTTCAATACCTTTTGCTTTTGCATCGGCTGTTTCGCTGTCTTTGATTTCACGGGAAGACATAGCGATGTCATTGCTGCCGTCAATTAATTCGGCAATGCCCGTTCCGGAGCCGCCGCCTTTTACGCTGATAATCGTTTCGTTGTGGTCTTTCATGTATGTTTCAGAAAGCGTTTGCGCCAACGGAAGGACTGAAGTAGAGCCGCTGACAACGATCTTGCCGTCGCCAGTGTTTTGCCCGAGGCAGCCTGCGCCGGAAAAGGCGAGGAGAAAAACGGATAATAAAGCTGTGAATTGTATTGCAAGGATCTTTACGGTTTTTTTATTTTTTATTTTAAATGTTTTCATAAATTTACTCCATTCTGATGGATGTGCAAAAAATGATTATCCCGTATCATTGGACGGAATAATTTTGATTTTGAATTATTTTTTGCGGATTGTCTTTGGACGTGTACAATTTTGAAAATCATTTTTCAGTATTTATATTTTCTCATTATATTCTATATTCTGTATTTATTTTATTTACCATTTTGTCATTTCTATATAGAAATTTGTCATTAGGTAATCGCTGTCGGCAGAAAGCTCCTCCGTTTTTAAGGTTTTTTTCAAAAATTATTCATGAATATTTCCGATAAATTCAGCCGCCGATTTTTGCTTTATGCGGGGAGATTACTCTGATTGTTCCCCTGCTTCGTAAAAACTTAATTGATTTAAAATACGCCATGAACGCCGGCAGGCGCGCAGTAAAAATATCATGCAAATTCGCATTCCTTTTTACTTTGAATGCGCAGCTTATTATTTCTGGTTTCGGCGTCAATGGTTTTTAAGACCCCGTATCGATTCAAGAAGTTCAAATCATTTTCCAAAAAGCAGACATAAGCGGTTATTTATATTTTGGATTTCCTCTTTTCAATAAAATCAATAACAAAACAATTTTAATAAATCCAGTCTTTAAGAGAATAAAATACCGTTCAAAACCAATTATGAGGTCTTAAAATGTCCGGTGAAGATCAAATAGATATCGAAATCAGCATCAGTGAAATTTACGATCAGCTTCAGCACGCTCCGATGCCGACGCCGAAAAAAGAGAAAAAACCGGAAGAGTTCAGCGAGCTTCACGATGAAGTGAATGAAAACAGAATCCGGAAAGTTTGCACGGAAATCTCGGGCGATATTGATTATAAACGGTTTCTTGTCTTTAAAATGCATCCCGTTGCCGCCGGCTTGAAAGCTTTCAAGAATGACTCCGTCATTTATGTCGACACACCGCTGATGCGCGCGGCGGTGCTTGCTCAAATTCAGGAAGAAAATGAAAAGGCATTAATCGAGAAACCCCGCGGCGGATTCGATTCCGATAAACCAGTCAAAAAAGTCATTCTTAAAACGCCGGAAATCATCTGCGTTGCCGAACACCCGAAAGCGGAAGAGTTTGCCGAAAAATACAATGTTTCCAAATCGATGGCCGGATTTATGATTCTGAAAGACGATATCCAAAAATCCATTGTCGTTATCGGTAAGGATGACGCGGCCCTGCTCAGCGTCTGCCGGATGGCCGAGCGCGGCAGCCTGCCTTATTTGGTTCTCGGTTTTCCCGCCGGTATCAATACGCAAAGGACATCCAAAGAGTATTTGGCGGATATTCAAATCGAATTGCCGCTGATTGCCATGTCTCAAACCAAAGGCGGCATCGAAACAGCTGCAGCCTGTTTGGTTGAACTTATGAAAATTCACGAAGAAGGCGTTTAACCCTTCTGCTTCTTATTTTTAAAATGAGTTATTAACTTTCCAGGTCAGCAAAATGCCGTCTTCGATCCGTTCGGCGGATTCAAGCGTCAGCTTTTTGATTTTTTCTTCGGAAAAACCGTCACCGTCGGCAAACGTCGGCGCGTTTTTTCCGCCGATGATCTGGTTGCCGACAAAGATCATCAGTTCGTCGGCTAATCCGGCTGAAATCAGCCCGTAATTGAGCGTTGCGCCGCCTTCGACCATCAGGCGGTCAATTCCTTCTTTCTTGAGCTGTACCGCCATTTCTTCAAGATTCACTCGGTCTGAGCCGGCAGTAATCACTTTGGTATAAGGCATTTTTGAAAGCGCTTCCGTCTTTTCTTTCGGTGCCGATTCGGAAACTGCAATAATCTTTCTGCCTTTTCCCTTTTTGAATATGTCGGCGTCCGTCGGGGTTTGCGCGCGGCTGTCCACAATCACGCGGACCGGATTCTCTTCTTTTCCTGCGGCAGCACGGTTCTGGCGTCTTTGTTCCGATTTGACGGTCAGGCTCGGATCATCTGCCAAAACCGTTCCGATGCCGACCATGATCGCATCCGTTCCGGCACGCAGTTCGTCGACACGGTCAAAATCAGCTTTGCCTGAAATTTTAACCTGTTTGCGTTCAAAAGTCGACAGTTTGCCGTCGGCAGACATCGCCGAGTTGATAAAAATGTAAGGCCGCTCAGAAGAAGGAATCATAAAAATCGCCTTAAATAGTCAAAAATAAATTAAAAAAGGAGTGAGGGAATACCTCATCTCATTTATTCCATTCTGATGAGCGGAAGCAAAAGGTCGCGGTCAAGCAACATGCCTTCCAATTTCCCGTCCGAGCCGACAACCGGAATCTGATCGATTCTGGCGCGTTTCATCTTACGGGCGCAGGAGCTGACGCTTGAAATTTTGGTCGCGGTAATCATATCCGAAACCATGATGTCTTTTGCGAATTTGTCATTCGGTAATTTTACACTGGAGACGCTGTAGTAAATGCTCATCGTGTCGCGCATGGATTCCCAAGTCCAGCTGTCATCATCATCGCCGGCGGACATATCTGACTTTTCGACACGGTCTTCAATAATGCTGGAGCCGACCACGTCTCTGTCGGAAATGATACCGATTAAATCCAACGTCGAGTCGATCACCGGACAAGCTTTCACATCAGCCAGGTCCATTAACATGGAAACGACCGGAAGCGGCGTTTCACTCCAAAGGACGAACACGTTGGGAGATAAAAAGTCCCCGATCGGCGTTTCTATGTCGAAATCCGCAATCGCGCCGATCACGTCGGCGGTTGTGATTAACCCTTCCAAACGGCCGTTTTCATCAACGACGGGGAGACGGCGGATGTTCTTTTCATAAAGAAGACGGGCAGCTTCTTTTAAGGATGCGCCGACCTGAATCGTAATCGGATTTCTGGACATCAGCAAAGCCAGCTGTTCCTCTTCCGGGTTTTTGAGAATGTTTGTTCTTGAAACGATACCGACAACTTTGTTATCTTTTAATACCG
This sequence comes from uncultured Methanosarcinales archaeon, assembly GCA_964446755.1. GTDB lineage: Archaea > Halobacteriota > Methanosarcinia > Methanosarcinales > Methanosarcinaceae > Methanimicrococcus. Next base: position 2,750 of record CAYUQC010000026.1, on the reverse strand, counting down.
GAACGCCTGAGACCTTTTTGTCTTTGAGGATACTCAAAACTTCGTCTCTTGAACCGGGAAGGGTTGCACTGGCCACATTTTTGACCATGATATCTTCAACATTCGGAATATTTGAAGCCATTTTTTTCACGCACCGTAAAGGGTTTTATCTAATTCTGTTAAAATTATTCATACTGTGCTATAATTTAATATTAAAAAATGAATATTAATCCAATTTTACAATAGAATAGGATACTGAGATAAATAACTGTTGTCTTCACATAGGCATTCCTGCAATAAAAATTCGACTGGTTCCAAAACGGTTCATATCATCCGAAATTATTCTAAAAACGAATTCAATTGAAGTCTTGCAAATGTTTATAATCATTCAAAAAATATTAGAGGTTGATGTCAGAAAATTCATCCGTTTCATATTTTTCAGCCCGGAAGTTTTATGCCCTGGTTGCAATCGGTTTGATTGTTTTTGCTGCCGGAACTCTTTTCGCTTATTGCGCAAAATCAAATTTAAAAGCAGAAGACTTACCCGCCGAAGAGTTTCAGAAACAAGAACGCATTTATGCCGCGGCAAAAATCATTTCTATGGTTGGTTTTATTGTCGCCCTTATTCCGAGTGTCCAGATTCTTCAGAACACGATTCAAAAAGAAAGAGCCAAGACGACCGAAGGATCAAATGTCAGCGTCACAAAGGAAAAAGAGAATTCAGAGGATGAGTAATCCCGTTTAGATTACTGTTCCTCTCATTAATTCTTTCTGATTTTTTTCGTTTTAATTCGGCCGATTAATTCTCATCTTCCGGCGCGTTTTCTTCATATAAGTATACGTAAATGTTAAACGGCTGTTCAACCATATTCGGCTCAAGACGGAATGTTGTTCGGGAGGAATAATCCCCGTCCGTTCTGTTTTCGCTTCCATCCATGTCCACAAGTGCGGTGACCATGTAAATTCCTTTCGGATTCAGAGTGTTCTCATGCGTCATTTTGTAAGTGTAATTCGTTTTTGAACCGTTTTCCAAAATCATGCGTTCCATAATGACATGATTTTCGGTATCCGTCATGTTGACCAGTTCAATGTAAATCTTGGAGTTTTCAAACGGCTGAGATCCGTTTTCCGTCATGATTTTTCCTTCGATGACATATTCTTTCGTTCCCAGGCATCCGAGCGCGGATGCTGTCAAAACCAAACATAAAAACATACCGAACAGAAGTTTTACTGTCTTTTCCATTTAAACCGTTCTCCAATTCATTTAAAACTCTAATTTTCTAAATTCTAAAAATCAGTTTTTCTGTTTTTCTAAAACCATTTCCAAATAAGAAGTTGTAATCGAATCTTTTTCCGATAAACCGTATTTTCCCAAAAATTCAAAAATGCGGCTGATTTCATCCCTGATTTCCGCTTTGTCGGCCACGTCTCTTAAATCACTTTCCACTTCGATAAATTCGCCGAGGCCGTCGACGGTGTCAAAACCGATGATAAAATTGTTCCACGTATAAATCTCGCGGCGTTTGTTTACCGCACCTGATATGAAATAACCGAGCGCCAAAAGGATTTCTTTCATTTCTTCCGCATCCACGGGACTGTTATATTCCGGCCGCGTTTTTGAAACCGTATCGATTTTCTTTCCTTTGTAAGTGATTTCTCCTTCTCCGTTAACCGAGCGGATGCGGAGGGCTTCGTCCGTTTTCGAGAAGTCGCGCTCAGGCGAATTAAAATATGTGTCTTTCTGTTCTTCCGTTCCCGAAAAAACCGCGCCGCTGCCGATCAAATCTTTTTTGATCTCAGCATGCGGCACTTTAATTTTGACTTCGACTTCGTACATATATTCGAAAAAGGCGTTCACAGATTAAATATATTATTGAAAAAAGATTTGACGGCGGTTTGATTTGCCGTCGGGCGCTGAAATTCATTTCACCGTATCGGCGCTGAAATGAATTTCATCACTGTATAATGGCGTCCGGTACTTACCAAAACTCATACATGTTGTATATCGTTCCCATTTTTTCGTATTCATCCCCCGAATTCAGATCAAAGAAATAACGATCTGTCCCGGATTTGTTTGCCGAACCCGTCACGTCCACATACATGGTCCGCCCGTCTTCCAGCATGAAAACATTCAACGTATGGCTTGTCGTATTCTCACCGAATGTCAGCAGGAGAAAACCGCATTTAATACCGTTCTCTTCAGCGGCGTTTGTCAAATCCGACGCATAATTCACGCAGACGTATTCATCGGAGACATAGATATTTTGATCGGTTGCGTCCGCCTACAGAAAATTACAGACTTCTTCTTCTGACTTGTTTTCCGCATTTTCATTCCGTGTCAGGGACACGTATGACTCATCCGGGTTGACAACGACATATCGCTGCTCATCCTCCGTAAAATAAACATTTTGCGTATAATAACTTCCATTTTCTTCCGGTTGGTCTTCTTCCGGCTTCTCCAAATCTGTCTGAACATTTCCCGATTCATCTGCTCCGCCGGTTATTTCTCTGGCGTTGGCGATTCCTGAAAAACACAAGCCTGTCGCCAGCGTCAATACAATAACCATGCGGATAATTGACTTACTGTTTTTTCTAACGAATATCATGATGTAACACCCTGTTTTTTAGTCCCATCATTTTTAATTCGTCTTTACATCTATATATCTTAAACTCAGTAAACAATATTTCCATTGAAAAATAAGTATGTCTATAGTTTACTATGGATCTCAAATGTATCAGTTTTTGAATTATTTATCATTTCTATTTTATTA
>CAYUQC010000025.1:0-25219 GCA_964446755.1 uncultured Methanosarcinales archaeon | reverse complement strand
GAATAAATTCTTATTCGATAAAAAACTCAATTGGAAATTATTTCCATTTATATGGAGTATTTGGAATGCGGGTAAACTTAAAAATGGTATGTTTCGTTGCGTTATTACTTCTGATTGTCGGCGGTTTTATAACTCCGGCTTTCGCTATCAACGATATCAGATATTCTTCATACCACAATATGACGGCAGAAGAAATTCAGAGAATCGTGGACGAAACAACCGGAACTCAAATAGACAGATTTGATTTCATGCTGGAAAATAATCCGGATGTGTTAGCTGTTTATGGGATTATCCCGGATAAAGCCAAAGGTATCGAAGCATACGAATACTGGCTCCAAATGGGTAATATTTCAAGAGCGTTGGCAGACGATGAAGTGATGCAGAGTTACCATTATGCAAACGGTGGCGCGGTCATCGGCCAAGGTACACAATGCGTTTGTTATACTTCCATTATGATTTTAGATGAACGCGTTGACGAGTTTACGGAAGAAGATATGCTTGCCATAAAAGCGCGTGTTGACTATTATGCTTCTCTGGAAGGGCTTAAAGATGCGCCTTTGGTCTTTTTCAAAGGAAAAATGATTGATTCATATCTGACGGAAGAACAGCTTTTGTATCTTTATGATTCAGGATATAAGGGTCTCAGAATTTATGACGGGCTGGAAAATTTAACCGGTCTCCGCAGCGAATTCGGTACGGTTTCCATGTCTTCTGACAATTATGCTTTTGACAACGAAGGTCTCTCAAGCGATCCTTCTTTGATGAACCGTCTCCTTTCCATGTTCGGCGGGTCCGGAGACTCTGTGAATTTATCGTCCGCAAGAAATCTTGAAGGGCTGGCAACCGAGAAAGTCCGGCCGATTGTCGGCGGATTAATGATTGCAACCTCCACAAGCGGCGGAACAGTCGGATATGCCGCCAAAGATGTTAATAATTCTGATTTACGCGGTATTGTAACAGTTGCTCACGTGTTCCACTTTGAAAATGCGACTTCCTATCAACCAAGACAAGCTTACGGCAATACCAATACAATCGGTACATTCACAAAGATGAGCAAAGAGGGAGATTCTGTTTTCATCCCGATGAATACGTCTGACGTTAAAGCAGCGATTTACACCGGCGAAGGTGATGACCGATTGTTGGATGTCATCGGTTATGAAGGTGCCATCAGCAGCGGTATGCCTCTGAGCAAATCGGGCGTCGTTTCCGGAAACACAGAAGGAACGTATTACGGTGTCCGCTACAACCAAACATTTACTGTTAAAAACGGTACAATCAATTATACCGTTAATCATGTCGGTGTCATTAAGGAATTATCGACCGAATCCTATTCCGTTCCCGGTGACAGCGGCGGTCCGATTTATGTTAAAACAAAAGCAATGATCAACGGAACAGAACAGGATGTTGCAGTTCTTCTCGGTATTCTTGAAGGCGGCGACGGAGACGGTACAGTTTATTATGTTCCGTGTACAGAAATCAGAGATCGTTTGGGCATTGTCCCGTTGACATTAAATGACCGCTGATTAAATTCATATCTTATTGGAAATCGTTCTCCTTTATACGTTTCCAATCCTTTTCTTTTTCTCAAAATTTTTCATTTTCGTCCTTCCGAAATCTCTCGGTTGCTTGTGATTATAATTATCTCTATTTATCATTATATTTCCTTTTTTTATTCTTTTTTTAACAAGAACCTTTTTATAATACCTGATCATTAAATCATATTTGCAAGTGAATTGTTAATATATTTCATCATGAATGTTAACATTTCTCTAATTGTGTCGACAGATATTGAATATTAAAAATCGAAGGAATTCATTATGATTGCAGAAAATGTATTGCGGAGCCGTTATTCAAGGCGCATATCCGTCTTTTTTGTTCTGCTGTTGCTCATTTTCCTTTCATTCCCGATTATTTCGGTTGCAGATGAAGAAGTAACTTCAAGTTATTTACCTACAGACTATATACAATCCATTATTGACAATACCCCGGCAACAAATCCTGCATTATTCGATGAGGCAATTTCCGATCCGAAGACTGTTGCCATTGCGGGAACGATTCCGGCTTTTTCACAAGGCGAAGATGCCTATCGATGGAGTCTCGTTCTTCAGGGCGTTTTGAAGAAAATAAATAATGAGAGTTTATTGGCGCCTTATCAATGGGATAACGGCGGCTTTGTCATCGGTTACGGCTGTCCGAGTGATCATATTCAAATCTTTGTGAATTCCGATTCCGAATACACGGATGAAGACATTGCCGAGGTCATCAAAGTGATTCAGGATGCCGGTAAAGAAGCAGGTATCACGGATCTTCCGGTCATTGTTGAAATCGGAACACATGCACAGGGGTTTGTGCCGGCCAACGCTTCGGCTCCTCAAGGTGAAATCAAAACCATACCGGGTGTCGGTCTCGGCATCAGTGCCCTGCTTGTTGTGGCAGTTGTTTTGTCTGCCCGAAAATTAAAGAAATAATTTATTTCTTTTTTAATTTATTTTCGCTGTTCTGTTCCTCTTCCTTTTTTCAATTACTGCGGACATTGCTGTTTTTGTTCAGAAATGTATATATATCTCTATTACATAGTATAAACATTTACTATTACTATTCAATCGGTCTACTACAAACCGACGACAGTAGTAATTCATTGTTAAATAACATATGCAAACATTGGATCAATATCTGATAATTATGGCTGAAATTCCAAAAAACAAACTCACAAAAAAGGTCAGCCGTCTGTTTGTTTTAACAATACTGCTCACTTTGATATTCTCCTCCGTGCTTCCGGCCGGAGCCGCAGAACCGGTTACGGGCAGTTATTTTTCTGAAGACTATATTCAGGACATCATTAATAATACGCCTGCAGCCGATACCGCTCATTTTAAGCAGGCGAAATCTGATGCTAACACGATTGCTGTTTCCGGAGCTGTTCCTGTTTTATCAAAAGGACGCGAATCTTACGAGTGGTTCGTTCTGCTTCAGGGCGTTATGAAAAAAGTCAACGATGAAGGCAAATTAGAGCCGTATCTTTGGGACAACGGCGGATGTGTTATCGGATACGGATGTCCGAGCTCTTACATTCAGATTTATGTTTATTCCGAGTCTGATTATTCTGAAGAAGATATCAGCGCTGTTATTCAAATCATTCAGGAAGCCGGCAAATCATACGGCATTAATGACATCCCTGTCATCGTTGAAATAAATACACATGCGCAAGGATATCTCAACTCCGGCTCGGTTGTTCAAAACGAACCTGAAAAGACGATCCCCGGTGTCGGCCTGGCAGCCTGCATTGTCTTGTCTTTGGTTGTCGTTTTTTTCATTCGAAAATCCAAGAAATGAATTTCACTTCTTTCTTTTTTCGGATGATGTATGATACTGTTTTTAAAAGAAGTCTGTCAATTGCATTTGATTAACATCTGTTTTTTTAAGGTTTGAAACGCCGATATTAATCTGCCGGATTTTTTTGTTTGATTCGTTGGTTGAGAGCAGTTCTTCAATCATTTCCTGTGCATGTCTTTTTAAAAAGAAAATATCGGAGGTGTGAACCGTATGGCTCTTGGATTTGGTTAAGGTTGTGAAATCCGCATATCTGATTCCGACAGTTATCGTTTTAAAAAACATTCTTTTCTGCATCAAAATCATGTGCACTTCTTCAGAAACTGACTCTGTCCCCAATGCGACGGCAGCAGGGTCATTTGTGTACGGGGTAAATGAGTAAAAGCGGCTGATGGATTTGACATCGGCTGTTTCCATGACTTGGGAGACATCGATGCCGTTTGCGATGTCCTGAAACGCCATGCCCTGCCGCCCGAGTTTCTCGTAAATCTGGCGTTTATCTGCTTTGGCAAGTTCTCCGATCGTATGAATGCGCATCATATCGAATATTTCCGCCGTTTTTTTGCCGACACCCGGAATCTTGGTCACGGGAAGCTGTGACAGAAAATCCGATACTTCTTCCGGCTGAACGACCGTCAATCCGTCCGGCTTTTGAAATCCGGATGCGATTTTTGCAACGGATTTATTCGGTGCGATCCCGACGGAGCAGGTAATTCTTTCGGCCGTATAAATTTCTTTTTTAATCGCGAGAGCGCAGTCGGCCGCTTCTTCATATGTTCTGATATTGTCCTTGAACAGAACATACGCTTCATCAATGCTGACCTGCTGGACTGTTTTGACGTGGTTCTGAATGATCTTGATGACGTTGTCCGACACCTGCTTATACAAGGTTTTGTTCATCGGAAGGCAGATGACATCGGGACAGAGGCGTTTAGCTTCCGAAAGCGGCATTGCCGAGTGGAGGCCGAATTCACGGGCCGGATAGGAAGCAGCGCTGATGACGCCTCTTGATGTGTCCTTGTGCAGATGGAAGGTCTTTGAGCAGACAACAACCGGTTTGTCTTTCAAATCAGGATTGTCGCGTATTTCCACGGACGCGAAAAAACTGTCCATATCAATGTGCATAACGATTTTATCGGCAGCCATAATCCTTTCTCTGTTTTTATTCATTCAAAATGTTTTCGGAATGCAGCGAGTGCTTTTTCCTTCACGTTTTTAAACAAATCGTTTCCCTTTGTATCAATTCCTGCGACCAGCGGGCCGAAATTTTCAACCCGCAGCTCCCAAACGGCTTCGGGCATTCCCAAATCTTCCCAATTGACGCCGCTGACCTCTTGAATCATGTCAGCAGCCAAAGCAGCACATCCGCCTGTGTATGAAAGATAAACACATTTTTGGTCTTCCATTGTTTCTGCAAGCCCTTCCATCCCGCCTTTTCCGATCAAAACGCGGATGCGGTGATTCTTTAAAACCTGCGGTGTCATCTTTGTCATCCGGTCACTGGTTGTCGGTCCGGCGGCAACAGCTTTCCATCCGTCTGCCGCTTTCTCCATAACCGGTCCGCAGTGGTAAATGACCGCGCCTTCCAATTCAAAGGGGAGCGTTTTGTTTTCTTCATCATACTCCAGAATACGGAGATGCGCTTCATCGCGGGCGGTGTAAATCGTTCCTGAGATGTAAACCACATCACCGGCATTTATTTCGGGAATGTCCGTTTCGGAAAGCGGGGTTTTGAGATGATATGTTTTTGACATTAATTGCCGCCTCCGTCGTATTCCGCAGTCGCGTGGCGGTTGGCCCAGCATTGAATATTCACGGCAACCGGCAGCGAGGCTGTATGGCAGGATGCTTTTTTGATTCGAACGGAAAGGGCGGTTGTGTCTCCGCCGAGTCCCATACATCCGATGCCGAGTTCATTGACGGCATCCAATATCTCTTTTTCAAAAACATCATAAGTATCCGGACCGGTTCCGGCATCGGGGTCTCTTAATTTTTCCAAAAGAGCTTCTTTGGCCAGTTTTGCGGATTGATTGAACGAACCGCCGATTCCGACTCCTACGATGACGGGCGGGCACGGTCTGCCGCCGGCATCCAGAACGGTTTTGACAATGAATTCTTTCATTTTGGGAATTTCGGTCGGTGTCAGCATCTTTAAAGCACTCATGTTTTCCGAGCCGGCACCCTTTGGCGCAACCGTAATTCTCAGATCTTTTCCGGGAATAAAAGCATAATTCATTTCGGGCAGTCCGTCGCCGAGATTATTTTTTGTGTTGCGGCGTGTCAGCGGGTCAACGACATTCGGGCGAAGCGGGATGCTTTCTGTTGCTTTTGCGCACCCGTCGCGGACAGCGCCTTCCAAATCAAAGTTCAAGGACAGCTCACGTCCGATTTCGATGAAAAAAATGAAAATGCCTGTATCCTGGCAGATCGGAACGCTTTTTTTGCCGGCAATGTCAATGTTTTTTAAGACGGCTTCCAGCTGAGCTTTTGCAATCGGATCGGATTCCTTCGCCGCCGCTCTTTGGATTGCGGCAAGCGTATCTTCCGGGAGCGTTGTTTCTGAAATTTTCAATATTTCCGCAACGGCGTCGGATACGGCTTCAAATGTCAGGTCTTTGATTTTAACGTCCACCGGAAATCCTCTCAATTTCTGATTTTAAAAATATTTCAGTCTGTTCCTTTTGATTTTATATTTTTCAAAAGGTTTTCATGATTTATATTGATAACCCCGAATTATTACTTATATCTGAACCGTATTTTGTATTAAAAAGAGGTTTAAAATGTCTGAAGAAAACAAATTAAATATGTTTATTCCGGCGGATGATGAGGCTTTTTCATGCCCGTACGCCGACGGCGGGGAAGAGGTCAACGCTCAGAAATGGCACAAAATCGCCATGGATCTGGCAGCTGACGGCGCGTTGGAAGAAGCGTTGGAGGCGTTTGAGAGCGGACTTGAGCTGGAACCTGAGAACATGATGCTTCTGCGCAGCAAAGCCGCCGTTTTGAGCCGTTTCGGCAGGAAAGAAGACGCTTATCAGACTTATCTCAAAGCGCTTTCTTACTATCCCGATGATGCTGTTTTCTCAAACGGTGCCGGTTACGTTTTAATGGAGAGCGGCCGTGCCATCGATTCGCTTCAGTTTTTTGATAAAAGCATCGCTTCCAATCCGCAGTTTCCGAATCCGTGGCTCGGGAAAGGCATTGCCTACGGCGAGCTCGGCAATTTCGAAAAAGCGGTCGAAGCGTATGACAAAGCCATAACACTGCGCCCGGACTATAAAGAAGCGCATTTCGGAAAGGCAGTAGCACTCGGAGCGCTCGGAAAATACGATGAAGCTATTTTTGAATTTGACAAAGCCTTGGAAACCGATTCCGAAAACCCCGATGTCTGGTATTACAAAGCGCTGGCGCTTGATTCAATCGGCGACGCCGATAACGCGCTTACCGCTTACAGAAAAACCGTCGAACTCCGTCCCGAATTTGACGACGCCTGGAATAATCTGGGCATTCTCTTAAACGCACTCGGACGCTTTGATGAAGCACTTGAATGTTTTGTCCAAGCCTCCGAAATCGACGGCGACCAGGCGGATGTTTGGTTCAACCGCGGCTATACGCACGCCGTTTTGGGACAGTTTGACGATGCAATCGGCTCTTTCAGGGAAGCGATTGAAATCGACCCGACCTTTGTTCCCGCTTACATGGAGGCCGCTTTTGTTTACGTTCAAACCGGATTCCCAGACGAAGCCGTGAATCTCTATGATCAGGCCATTGCGCTTGAACCGACTGCCGAGGCTTATTTCGGCAAAGCCGTTGCGCTTCAGGTCATCGGCGACAAAGAAAAAGCGGATCTGACATTTGAAAAAGCGTTTGAATTGGATCCGCGGTATAAAGAAATTTTTGATGCTCAAAATCAAAAACAGTAATATTTAAAAAAACGGAAAAATCGTTCTTTAAACATTATTAACAGACGTCCTTTCTCTTCCGGAGTGTCGGACGCCTTTTTTATTATTTTTAAGATGATATTTCTATCAATTATTTTAAACGGTATTCATATGCGCAAACATCGTTCTGAACCAGCTTGCTGCCACGGTCCAAAAGTCCGCATAAATCGGATAATGATCGGAAACTGCATATGTCTCTTCTGCCGTCAAATTGTATGCTGCGCTGAAATTAAAGACGCCCGACGTATTCGTGAAATACGGCGTCAATGATTTTGTAATCACGATGCGGTCATAAGTGTTGTTGGTTTTTGTCGTCGTCACTTCATCGTTTCCGATCAGCCAAACATAATCATCGGATTTTAAGGCGGATGCACCGCTTTCATTGAAATAGCTGCCGTCGGCGTTAAAGTCACCCATCACGACATAATTTTCCTGTCCTTTGTAAATCGTTTTGGCATACTGAACGACATCATCCAGAGCATCGATTTCATTTCTTGCGTCATCCGGTTTCGTGTGAATCAGAATAAAAAGCGCGTCAAAATCTCCGGAATGCGTTCTGAAGGTGACCATATAAGGCTCGCGTTCAAACGGGTCCGTTCCGTCAGGTTCGGGGTAAACCAAAGGTTCGCTGGCAACAAAAACGGCGTTCGCGTCATAAATGTATGCGTACTGTTCTTTGCTCGCGGAACGGCCGAGACGGTCGCTGACGACGTAATCATAATTATAGGGGTTGCCGTTTTCATCGGTTCCGTTATTCATCATTTCAACAAGCCGCGGTAACGACGTGCCGCTTGCGTCGCGGATTTCCTGAATACCGACCACATCATAACGGCGGAGGGTCTGAACCAAAACATTCATCACGTCTTCTTTGGCCGCTTTGGACTGGCCGAAAATCTGAATGTTAAACGCCGAAATCGATATCCGGTCTTTATCGGAGACGTTTCCGGAAGGCGGGGTTTGCGTTGAATTGTTTGTTTCATTTGCAGCCGGCGGCGTTAAGTTTTCGGCCGAATGATTCAAACCGGGCACACCGCTGTCGATACAGCCGGCAAAAAGAGAAGTCAAAAGCAATACGGACAAAAGAACGGTTAAAATCGTCTTCGATTTCATAAATATGAAACAGGCTCACCGGATTTATTTCTTGTCGTCAGAAATTCCTCACTTCTCTCGGAATTTTTCAAGGCGGCGGAAGTGGCAGTATTTTTGAAACGCTGCGCGTTTAATGGCTCCGCCTGCGTGAGAGGGTGGTGTTATGAAAAATCGCTGCACGATTTTATACGTTTGTCACCGCGCGTAAACCGCATCCGTTCTTCAAAAACAACAAAAATCAAGAGGATATTTTACGGGAACCATAAAAAGACATTAAGAAATTGAATACCGTTTCCGGTATTGTCTTAACTTTAAGTATGGGGCGCATATCTCCAGTATTCGGCGAAAACCGGATAATGTGAGGAAATCGCTTCCGCCTGTTCCGGTGTCAAATTATACTCTTTCGTAATGTTAAAAACACCTTTTTTACCGATCAGGAAATGACTGAGGGTATCGGTGACAATAATCTTATCATACGCTTTTCCGTCAGTGGTTGACAAACATCTGTCTGTTGTTGCCCAATAGAAATCTTCCGATTTTAAAGGTGAATCGGTTGTCGTATTGTTGTAGTAAGGCTCATCGGCATAAATATTTCCCAAAACGGTCATATTCAGCTGGCCGGTGTAAACATTCTTGACATGCTCGACAGCCGTTGCCAGTTCGTCAATTTCGGCTGCGGTATTATTCGGGTCTGTGTGAATATTAATAAACAGAACGTCTCCCGTTCCTTCATGTGCGCGGAAAACCAGCATATAAGGTTCCCATTTGAACACATCGCCGTGGGGTTCGGAATAAATGCGGGGGATGCTTGCAGGGTACACATTATTTCTGTTGTATATGAATGCGTACTGCTCCTGCGCACCGGTTGGTCCGACGGGTGTGCTTAAATTATACTGGTAATAATAGGCTTCTCCGTTCTCATCAGTGCCGTTATTAAGTGCCGTTATCAGTTTGTCCATCGCCGTTGCGTTCGGGTCGTTAATGCCCTGCACAGCGACAATATCAAAATTATGCATGGTTTTGACAAGCGTCTCTAATATTTCGGGTTCTGATACTTTTTTCTCGTTGAAGTCTTCTATGTAATAAGTTGCCACGACAACGACGCCCTCACCTGCATCATTTCGAGTGTAATTTGATTCCTTACTTGCCGGTGCTGTCAGACAGCCTGACAGAAAAACAGAAGCCAACAGTATCAGTAAAACCAAACCGTAAAACGTTTTGCTTTTAATTCCCATACGTTAAGTTATTCGTTTATAGGATTTATTCATTTTGTTTGGATGAAACTATTTCTTCATATTTGTAATCTAATATGACGAATCAAAAAAATAAATTAAAAATAAATGAAACGGGGTTCGCTTCAATCAAGCCGTGGGCGGATATGTCCAGTATTCCACGTAAACCGGATAATGTCCGGATATTTCAAGGGACCGGGATGTATTCAACCCGTAAATTTCACTGAAATTATAAACGCCGGCTTTTCCCGCATACGACCCTCTTAAATTGGCTGTCGCAATAATCTGGTCATATGTATGGTTTCCTTCAACCGTTGTTGATACGTTGTTCGGTATGATCCAAATATAATTTTCAGATTTCAGAGGCGACTCTGAATTTTCGTCATAATACGGCTGGTCCACATAGAAGTTGCCGAGAACCGTAATATTTTCATGACCTGAATATTCGGTTTTTATTTGTTCGACCAATTGCGGAATAGCGTCAATTTCCTGTTTTACTTTCATTTTATCCAATGAAACCATTATAAACAGGACCTGGCCCCGCCCTTCATAGGCGCGGAAAGCGACCAAATACGGGTCATTGGTAAAATTCTCATCATAATAAATACGCGGTATGGATGACGGGTAAAGGAGATTTCTGTTGTAAATATATGCGTACTGCTCTTCACTGCCGGATTTGCCGACGGGCTCGCTTAAGTTATATTGATAATTGTACATCTGACCGTTTTCATCCGTTCCGCTGTTGATTTTATCCATGAGGATTTTCATCGCCGATCCGTCAGGATCGTCAATTCCTTCGATGGCAATGACTTCAAAATCACGAACGATATCCGCCAAAATCTTCACAGTGTCTTCGTTCGACATCTTTTCATCATTAAAATCATCAATGTAAAAGGTTGCACCTCGAATGACTTGATTTCTGTCGATCGGCTCCGGTTCTTTCTCTCCGATGCAGCCGGAGGCCGCCAAACCGCCGACTAAAATCAGCAAAATAATTAATAAAATACTACCCCGTTTAATGTTCATAAGTACTACAACATTTAACTTTATATTTTAATTTTATTGCCATATTAATAAGAAATATGTCTATTAATAACCCTGTTTTATTTTTTAAAGTATTCGTTTAATCGCTGCCGAGAACTTTGGCTTCATACTGCTCGTATTTATCATATGTTTTTGCCAGTTTCATAATATTGGACATCTTAGCGTCCGTAAAGAGAATCATATTTTCCAATTTCAGAATCAACTCGGAATTTTCGTTCGGGTTTTTCGGAAGTGTTGCGCAGAACCGGTAGGTTTCGTAGTTCGGCGGGAATTCATATGTCAGACGGAGGGCTGTGATCAGCATCAAAACGGCATATTTAAAACTGACATAATTCATATTTTCTATTTCTTCGGCTTCTGCTTCTTTCATATCCGGCGCGATGAAATTTAAAATCATGTTGGCGGTCAGGATATCTTCCTTTCCGATAAACACTCTGTACTTCACCGGAATATGGGATTCAATGGAAGCTTTCGGATTTTTCATCTTTTCTCTTAAACTCTCGGCAACTGCTTTTTTAATGGATTTATAATTCCCGACGGTCATTGTTGTCGTTATCATCGTCTCAACTTTTGTCAGATTTTCGGTTTTGCCGGCGGCGTTTTGTTCTAATTTTTTTATCCGGGCCATTGTTTCCAAAACGCCGTCAGATGTCCACGCTTTGCTGATCGGGAGCCCTGAAGCTTTTGCAATCAGCTTTTGCTCCGTCATCGTTTTTCGGGCAACGCTGCGGATCAGCTGAACCGTCCGGAGATTATTTCCGGCGATCTGTGTTTCAACGGGTTCCATTTCGGAAACTTCTTCGAAAAATTTCTCGGTGACGGTTTTGACTCTGCCGCAATGCTCGACAAAATAGAAAAAAGACGGTTTGTCCGTATCGGCATCTCTGTACTTCTCGAATTCGTATTGCAGAACCTGTAACTGATCGTAAATTGACATGATTCAATTAAGGTTTGACGGATTTATAAAATTTCTTCATGATTCGATTCAAAATGAAAAAGTATCCGTTTATGAAGTAAAAAAGAAAAGGAAAGAAAAAACGGAAAATTTATTCCGCTTTTTTAATGTAAACGATTTTAACATTGTTGCGGTTGGCGTAATTCTGAATTTCATCCGTCATGTCGCCGGCTGAAATAAAGAGGCCGAAATCCGTCTTATAATAGTTTTTGGCATCAATGGCTTTTTCGATTTTTCCGGTCGTAATGGTACCGAATTCATCTTTATCGACGACCACAATGTAGCGGAGATTATCTTTATACAAAAGCATATCTGCGTCACCGCCCGTTAATTTGGACACTTCAAAACCCATCTGTTCAAAGAGATCTGCGGCTTTAACCGCCAACGGCGCTTCAACCAAGTTTGAAGATGATTTTAACCGGTGACCGCCTCCGTTGGACAACGCCTTAACGGAGCCGGGGTTCAAGCGGCGTGTGCCGTCCGGGTTCAGCTGATAAGAACCGTCCGGATTCAGCAAGTAGTTCTCTTTGGAATCCAGCAGATAGTTGCCGTTGTCGTCCAAGAGATAATGTCCGTCAGCCGTCAGCTGGTAAGCACCGCCTGCTTCAAGCTGAAGTGTGCCGTCCGTATTCAGCTGCATGGTCGTTTCGGGAAGCATGTTGTGTCCGCCGCCGCCGAGCCGGTCTCTTTCGGGCGCTCCGCCTAATCTGGCGTTTTTGCGTTCCCAAAGCAGGTATTCTTCTCTCTTGAGTTTTTCCTGATCGGATTCGCCGACCGGAATGCCGCCCTGCGCATTGGCGTTGTTTAAAGCGTATTCGTAATTGGACTGGTCGAACAGAACCGTTCTCATCTTGTCGAAATAGCGGTTTTCGGTTTCTTCGAGGTATAAGTCTTTGGCATCCTGAACAGCCATGCGGAATTCATCAATCTGGCCGCGCCGTCCGCGAAGCAGGAATTTGTATTCACGCCCGTCTTTGGTTGTCATCGTCAGCGTTGTTCTTTTCAAAAGGAAATAAGAGAACAAACTGATGATGGCCAAAAGACCGATAATGGCCGCTAAATAAACCATCCATTGGCTGAGCATAGATACAATTTCAGCATCCGTGTGCGTGCCGAAATAAACAGCGCTGTATTGGGCTAAATAATAACCGATTGTATCCGCGTTAATATAAAGGAGCGCCGCAGCGATTAAAAAGATAAATCCCCAAAGGATTTTTCCCCATTGGGGGCGGTAAGTCCAACCCGTCGAGACAATATCTTCCAAACGGAATTCTCTCATGTGAAGTTTTCTTTTGTTTAACGAGAAAAGACGTTTATTCGTCAGTACAAGTGTCGTCCAACTCTTATATTCAGATGCAGCCACGTTATTATGCGACCAGACGGTTTCATCTTTCATATCGATTGAGTTAAGGACACGTTCTTCTTTTCCTAAATATTTTGAAAAATTTGCCATGTTCTTTCACCGAGTTCTGTTTTTACAGGCTTTCGTTCATAACTTATAAAATATGCTTGTAAGATACTGTTTTGATGTTTATATACTTTAGTTTTACTTCTCGGCCCCGCAAAAAATCGTTTTTTTCAATCCTGTAACCCAGAAACTCGTATTTGTTGATCATTCCCGTTTTTAAAAAATAAAGTTCGGAAAGGCAAAGCCTTTCCCGATTTTTGTTTAATAGGGGACAGGAAGTCCCATTTCAATACGGTGTTCGATTTCTTTGGCATTCTTGGTTTTCTTGTCCGTTGACAATTTTTCAAGCATCGCGAAACCGAATTTGCTTTCCATGTCCATCGGCTTTGTTTCCAATTTTCCGGCGGCAATCATTTTGTCAATGAAGTCTTTGCCGCGCTTGTTTCTGATGACGATTGTACTCCAGCCGTCGGGGGAACCGACAGATCCGGTTGCGAAATCAGCGTATTCGGATGTGTAGTCCATACAGACGTGACAGGATTTCTGTTCAAACGGCATGGTTTCTTTGATCGGAATGGCAATCGGTTCGCCGCCGTCTTTCGGATAGACAAAGAGTTTTCCTTTGCCGATGTCCGTCTTCAGCACGTCGTTCATTTTCACGCCGGCATATTCTTCAATCAATGTTTTCATGCCGTTGTACGGGAAGTTTTCCATACAGAAAATGCCGATGACAAGACCGATGTTGTTGACCGTTCCGCGGAATGCGGCCGGGTACTGCATCATCTTTTTCATGGCAATCACTTGGCAGGGTGTTCCGACAAATCCGAGTTTTTCAAGTGCGTGTTCTTTCACGGCGTCTTTAACAAGAGACATGTTCGGGCTGAGGGAGTATTTCGTGCCGCGGGCGGACAAAACATCTTCTCTGTTTTTTGCGATTTTGGGCATGGGTTTGAATCCTTCTGTGGTATCGGCGACAATCACGCCGTCCAAAAGGCCGTTTTCAAGACCGTAAACATACGCTGCCGTTACAATACCGCCGTCTTGGGATTTCTTTAAGATTTCCTGATCGGTGGAACGTGCCGTAATAATTTCAATGTAATCTCCGATGGGTTTTGTCATCCTTCACACCTCCAAAAGTCCTTTTGATTTAGGCATTCTGATTCTCGGGCACTGCAAAATGCAGGAGCCGCAGTTGATGCACATTTCCATGCGGATGTCGGGCTTGCCGTCAAACATGGCAATCGCACGCATTTGACAGGCGGCCGCACAGGTGCCGCATCCCATACAGAGACTCTGGCTGATGACCTGCTTGATCAGGTTTTCGCCGCTGGCGTCCTGATATTTGACGAATTCGGCGTACATTTCCAAGTAGTCGGTGTCGCCTTCCAGAGCTGCCATCACGAATTTCACGATGGAGTCGGTCGAGGGCGGACAGCCGGGAATCGCGAAATCGACTTTCACAACTTCTGCAACCGGCACGAAGGCGGTATGCGTGGGCTGCGGATTTTGACCGCCGCGTCCGAAACGCGTCACGCCGCCCGTCACGGCACAGGATCCGAGTGCGACGACAACTTTTGATTTCTCGCGCACTTCTTTGATTAATTCAAGCGCATGGTGGTCATCCAAACAGATGCTTCCTTCCACCAGTGCGATATCAACTTCATCCGGATAGACGCGTTCAATGACAATTTTGTCTTCCGTTTCCGTTACTTTTGTCACTTCATCTGCCAAAGTAATGGCATAAACGAGATCTACGGCGCTTAAAATATCCAGAAGCTTCTCGTAGGTGTCAGCAAACGAGATTAAGCAGCCCGTACATCCGCTCATGTGGACATGTGAGATTTTTACCAATATAATCACCCGATTTTCATTTCAATTGTTCCCGAAAAACAGGAACATCTACTCTGTCCCGGTCATTTTTCCAATTCTTCCAAAACCATTTCAACGGCTTTATCAATCGCAGCGGTTACTTCATCGGAAAGTTCAACGCAGACATCCGGCGCGGACAAATACTTGTACTGGCATCCGATGACGACAACGTCAATACCGTATCTGTCGTGGATGTCATTCAGCATTCCCGCAAGGGGCATATCATGCGCATCAATGTGGTATTTGGGGATTTTCGGTAAATCCGCAGGGTAGAGTTTTGTCATTTCCCCCGGCTTTAAACCGTAATCAACAATATCCGCAATGATCACTTTTCTGACTTTCGACTCTTCATCTATCAAAGAAAGAATGAAGTGTGAAGCACCTGTTCCTGCATCAATGATTCCGACATTTTCCGACATCAGTTTCGGGGTTGATTCTTTCAGCTCATTCAAACGCTGAACGACCGCAAATCCGAATCCGTCGTCTGCCAATAGGATATTTCCGCAACCCAGAATTAATGTTTCTTTTTCAAGGTATTCCGGCATAAAGTCACCTGGTTTATCTATGTATTAAATCTCACTTTTATTTATACGGAGATTATTATATGGAATCATTAGAAAAATACTTTGCGGGACGTTTATCTAAACATCTTTTCACCGACGGTGTTTCCGTCGTAGTCTTTTGCAATCATATGCGTTGCGCAGGAAACACACGGGTCGTATGCGCGGACAACGTGCTCGGCAAACTTGTAATGATGTCCGACGGTTGCCTCTCCGATGATCGGAATGTTCCAGGTGGTCGCAACGATTGCGCTGTACTCAACGATTCTGCCGTCTTTTCCGACAACAGCAGCGTGGACGTTGTGGCCGCGGGCCGCTTCGATCGCGCCGACACCGACTGTTTCACCGTCACCGACAATCGGGTCCGTACAGTACGGCACACCGCTTGTGTTTAATTCGTCCAAAAGTTCCAATGCTCTTTCGGCGTAGTGGGACATTTCCAAAGCGCGTGCCTTGTGAATACCGAGCGCGCCTTTTGTTTCTTTGAAGTCTTTGAACGTGACCATACGGGCACGGGGGCCGACTTCAACCAGGCTTCCTTTGTATTTCGGAATATTTGTGCAGGCCTGGAGTGCGACTTCCTTGGGATAGTGTTCAAAAGGTGAATATTCAACAGCCTGTGAATAGTCGAATTTTGAAATGTCGCCGTAGGTTAAGCTGGTTGCCAAAAGCGGGTAGTCATGATATCCGAGCGTTTCGGGAATTTCCGTTCCGTCGTTGAGTTTTCCTTCATTGAAAAGATTCATCATGTAGTCGCACTGAACAGCCGCAAGCTCCAAATAATTCTTTGCGCGGGCGATAAGCTTCTCTTTTGCTTCGGGTGTGATGTTCTTTGCCATGCCGCCGATTTTAATATTCGGGGGGTGGATGGCTTCACCGCCGATGGTGTCGACAAAATATTGTCCGATTTTTCTCATTTCCTGAACGCGCTTAACAACATCTGCGTATTCGTCTTTCGGGACGTAATCCGGCGCGATTAAGAACTGGTGGAGCGGGTGAGAATGCATTTTATTGCCGACGGCCGTTAATTCTCTTAAAATCAATCCGTCTTTTGTCGGCTCCATACCGCAGGCTCTTTCAAGCGCTTCCACTGAAGACGTGGAGTGCGCTGTCGGGCAGATACCGCAAAAACGTGAAACTGCAATCGGTGCGAATTCTGCAACTTTTCCGTATAAGAATTTTTCAAACCCTCTGACCGGTGTCACACTGTGATAGGCGCCTGACTCGACGATGCCTTCATCATCAACTGTCAGAACCAAATTTGTATGGCCCTCATGTCGGGTTGTCGGTTTAATTTCTACTGTTTTACTCATTCAATCACCTTTTATCGCCGCAATCCGGGATAAAACCTCTCTCTATCGTTTTTTAAATTCCTTTGAATCCGAGATCAGGTTAAATATTTCAATACTGTTTTCTCATTCAGAACTTGAGAACCGGTATGAGCAAATCGCTGATGTGTTCCTTTTATTTATGTTAGCAGGTTCGTCAAAATGAATTGTCATGACATTTTAAACGTTTTATCATGACACATTCTAACGGCTGACGGTTTTTCAAAACACATGACCCAGATTCAGTAATTTTTACAATTTCATCAGTGTTTAAAAGGCTTGCGGTGTTTTTTTCAAATTATATAATTCAAAAACAAAACCGAGAGCAATTCCTATATTCCTCTTTTCAGCCGACAAATCAGTTCAGAAAAGTAATTAAATATCATCTTTAATAATTGATGAATACATGTATTAAATTACATGAATAAAACGCAGAGTTACACAGAGTTATGAAAAACAAAAAGAGGGTAATTATCATGAATTTGGAGCAAATGAATGCTTACGGCAATGAACTGAAGTCACTTCTTCAATTGGAAGGATCACCCGTGGCCGTTAAGCTGATTCCCGCAGGCAATGAAGACGAGGTGACCGGCACGTTTCCTAAACTGGACCGCCAAATGCGCCACTGCCAAATAACGGATTATGTCCGCCGCACAGGGGAAATGTTTTACACAACACTCGAAGAACAGCAGTGTAAAGGCGGCGCGGCGGCACTCGGATTGACCAAACTGTCTGATAAAGTCCGAAGCGGCGAATTCTATTGTGACGGTCTTCACCATTTCGAAACAATTGACGCCGCGAAGAAAACGGTTGATATGATTACATTTTTGGCGCCGAATTCCAATGCTGTCGCGCTTTACGGTCCGCTTGAAAAAACAGCTTTTGAACCGGATGTCGTCATTTTCATCTGTAATCCGATGCAGGCCATGCTTTTGACGCAGGGGTGGGAATACCGTGACGGCGGCCGCATCGAAGCAGCTTTTTCGGGAAAACAGAGTGTCTGTTCCGATGCCGTTGCTCAAGTCATCAAAACAGGAAAGCCGAATGTGACCGTGGGATGCAGCGGCAGCCGCGCTTATACAAAAATCATGCCGAGCGAACTGCTTTATTCCATTCCTGCGCAGGATGTTGAAAAAACGGTTATCGGATTGAGAATGATCGTCGGCGAATCTAAATAATTCTAAATGTATTCAAAAAGCAAACGAGTCGTTTGCTTTTTTATTCCTGCCATAGATACTTGTATTTGTCCAAATAAGCGTATTGTTCGGCTTCTCTGGACCGCTGATAAATCAAAGCGGCCGGATGGAATATTTTCACGACGTGCGTTCCGTTTTTATCCACTTTGGATTCACCCCATTCCAATGTTTCTCCGTACGCTTTTTCGGCGGTATTTCCGAGAAGGATGATGATTTTCGGCTTCATCAATGCCAGCTGTGCCGTTAAAAAAGGGCGGCATATTTCAATCTCTTTTCTTGTCGGCGTCCGGTTCTCCGGCGGACGGCATTTGAGCGTATTGATGACGGCCCATTCCCCCTCTTTGAGTTCCATATAATCGATAAATTTATCCAGCAGCTTTCCGGCGCGCCCGCAGAACGGAACACCGGTTTCATCTTCATTTTTGCCGGGGGCTTCGCCGATGAAAACAACTTTCGGATTCTCGGATCCCTTTGAAATGACTTTATTTGTCACGGTTTCGTGAAGCGCGCAGTTTTTGCATTCTAAAATTTTACGCTCCAGATACGGAAAGCCGCCTTTCACCAAATCAGCAACATCAGGGGATTTTTCATCAGACATTTCTTTCTCCTTTTTATTTGATAATGTTTCTTCTTTTCGGTTTATGCTGAAGACAAATGGGTTTAAATTATATATATTAACATTCTTTATTTCTCATCGGTTTGTTAACATTTTCCCCGATTTCGTTCTTTATGCCGGAAATACTCATAACAATAACGGCTTGTTGAATCGGGATGTAATTCGTTTTATAAAATTAAATACGGAAAGATTTCCATGAAAGTGGTTGTTATCGGGGCCGGCGAAGTGGGTTATAATATCGCCAAAGTCATGTCGGACAAAAATGATGTCATTGTCATTGATAAAGACGCCGAAAGGGCGGCCCGCGCCAATGAACTGGATGTTCAGGTTATGGTCGGAAACGGCGCGAATGTCGATCTTTTGAAAGAGCTGCCTGCGTTTGACCTGTTCGTTGCGGTCTCCAGCAACGATGAAATCAATATTCTCGCCTGTCTGGCTGCCAAAGCCATTACACAAAGTAAAGCGAAAACCATCGCGCGTGTCAGTAATCCCGATTATATCAAAAAACCCGTTTCTCAAAAACCGGAAGTCGGCGTCGATGTCATGGTCTGTCCCGAACTCTCTCTGGCTTCCGAAATTGCCGAACTTCTTTATATCCGCGGCGCGGTAGACGTTGAAGTTTTCGCGGAAGGAAAAGTCGAAATGATTGAATTCATCATTTCCGAATCCAATCCGCTCATCGGCAAGCTGTTTAAAGATCTTCGTCTGAATCAGGTGTGTACAGTCAGCGCTATCCTGCGCGGCGAAGACGTCATCATTCCGAACGGCGACAGTTTCCTCACACCGGACGACCACGTGATCGTCATCGCCAAAACGGACGACGTTGAGAGAGTGGAAGCTTTATTCTCTCCCGAAGCCGAGCCTTCCAAAAGGCGGAAAAAGAAAATTCTGCTCATCGGGTGCGGTGATGTCGGTTTTTATCTGGCGACCCTCATCGATAAAGACCCGTGGATTGATTTGAAAATTATCGAGCAAAGCGAAGAACGCTGCCTGGAAGTTGTGGATTTGCTGCCGCATTCCTTGATTTTAAAAGGCGATGCGACTGACATTGACCTTTTGAAAGAAGAGGGCGCCGGTAATGCGGATGTCGTTGTTTCCGTCACGGACAGCGATGAAAAGAATCTTTTGTGCGGGCTGATGTCCAAACATTTCGGTGCGAAAAAAATCATCGGCCGGACGACACATCCCGATTATATCCCCGTTTTTGAAATGGTGGGCATCGACATCGCGCTCAGCACCCGGAACGCAACAATCAATGAAGTTCTGCGCCTGACACTCAGCACGAGTATCGAGTCTCTGCGCGCGCTGCCGCAGGCTCAGTCCGAAATTTTGGAGTATTCCGTCACGGAAAAATCTAAAATTGCGGGCACGGTTGTCAAAGACCTTCATTTTCCGTCGGACGCCATCATCAGTATGATTGTCCGCGGCAACGAGCCGATCATTCCCAACGGCAGTTTAACGATTCTCCCCGGGGACCGCGTCATCATCTTTTCCAAACCCGAAGCGTATTCCAAATTAAACAGGCTTTTTAAGTAAACCGGGTGGAGAAGGAATGAATTTCAATAACGTATTTTCAATTGTCGGAAAAATTATGCTGCTGCTGGCGCTTGTCCAGACCGTTCCGACAGCTCTTGCTTTCTACTACAATGAACCCGTCAGCCCGTTTTTGGCTTCCATTATTATTACCGGAATCATCGGCATTATATGCCATATCAAATTTCAAAAAACCGATGAAGATGAATGGACTGTTCGGGAAAGTTATTCGGTTGTCGCCCTCAGCTGGCTTTTCAGCGCGCTGGTTTGTTCCATTCCTTTCCTGCTTTCCGGAATGTCCCCTTTAAATGCTTTTTTTGAAAGCATGTCCGGCGTGACAACCACAGGTTCCACCGTTATGGCCAATATTGAACTTTTCCCGAAAAGCCTTTTGTTTTGGCGCGCTCTGCTTCAATGGCTCGGCGGTCTCGGTGTCGTTGCTTTATTTATTGCCGTTATCCCGAAAGTGAATATGAAAGGACGCCAGCTTTACAAAGCGGAATTCTCCGGCCCCACGGAAGATAAACTGAGCCCGAAAATCAGCAACACGGCAAAAATCCTGTGGTTTTTTTACATCGGTGTCACGGCTTTATTGATCATTCTTTTATTCCTGCTGGGTGTTTCCGCGTATGATTCATTTGCTTTTGCCTTTTCGGTCATGTCAAGCGGCGGTTTTGCGCCTTATAATGACAGCGTTCTTCCGATTCTCGGCAATTCTTTGACGCTTGTCGTCATTGTTATTTTCATGATCATTGCGGGAACCAATTTCGCTTTGATTTACAAATCCATGACAAAAGGCATCCGTTATCTTTTAAAAGATGAAGAATTCCGCGCCTACATTACTTTCTTTGTCCTGGTTTCGTCCGTTCTGGCAATTATTCTGTTGCGTGATATGGATTACGATGTCATTACTTCCGTCAAATATGCTTTTTTCCAAATCAGCAGTTTGATGACGACAACCGGTCTGGCAACCATCGATTTTAATGTGTGGAGTGATGCCGCAAAAATTATACTTTTCTTGGCAATGTTGACGGGCAGCTGTTCCGGGTCGACATCCGGCGGACCGACTTTTGTCCGTTGGATCATTCTTTTCCGGTATGTCCGGCGCGACATTTTTAAGTTTATTCACCCGAATGCCGTTAAGCCTGTCAAATACAACGGACGCAGCCTGTCGGAAGAAACGGTTCACTCCACGATTTCTTTTATGATTCTGTACTTCGTGGTTCTTCTGGTCAGTTCGGTTCTGTTGGGTATCTTGGGATTGGATTTGGTCACAGCCGTTACGTCTGCTCTGACAGCTCTCGGAAATATCGGTCCCAGTTTCGGCCTCATCGGGGCGTTTGACAATTTCGGCGTGCTGCCGGCCGCTTCCCGTCTGATTCTCATCTTTAATATGTGGATCGGCAGACTGGAATTGTACACCGTTATTCTGCTGTTTACCAGAGAGTTCTGGAAAAGATAATTTCTTTTCCGGTTCACCCTTCGGCGGTCTTTTCGGGATACGGAATTATTTCAATGTCGATTTTACCGAGTTTTTTTGAAACGGCAATTTCTTTTCTCGGGCCCCAGCGGTCATACAAAAGATATTCGACTGGATTCCAAAGAGCCACCCAGCCGACAACTGTCAGCCCCTGGCCCAATATTTCATAAAAATCGCTGCCTTGACTGAGTGTCGTCATACCGTAAGCCGCAGTCAGGCAAAGTCCTAAAAAGAGAAAGCCGAATACCGTGTTGAGAATAATCTGATTTGTTTTCTTACGCGCCTGTTTTTTAAGACCGTCCGCGCGGCGGATAAAATGTGTGTGAACCGATCTTTTCAGGGCTTCTTCCTGATGCGGATTGATCTCATTCTGCGGCAGGTAAACGGCAAGAACCCACTCTTGCCTTAAACGAAGATCATCCGCCGGTGTCAGTATGTATTCCTCCACCTTCGGATTTAATTCTTTTTCACTTCGCGGCGCGGGGTCCAGCGGGTTATAAAACTGGTCGATCGAACTGATTTTCAGATCAATGATCTCTTTTTTAGCATCATATTTTGAATCTTCTATTCTTTTCAACCGGGCAAGAAGTTCCTCCGTGCTGATTGTATTCGTTTCCGGATGAATGCCGTTTTCTGTCATGTTTTTACCGTTTTGCAATTCAGTCATTCTATTTGAAAGTTTTCGGACTTAAATCCCGCGTAAAAGCGCCCGTCAACGGCGGTAAACCTCAAAACGCAGTAATCTGGATCCGTCACGCCGAGCGGATAATACATCTCGTCGCCGTCCTGCCAGATCATTTCTTTGGACACTTTATCTTCCAAGACATCCATCGTTCCGCGCAGCATAACGCCTCTGAAAAACCGCCTGTCCATGAAATAGATGCAAGCTTTCGGATCGTTGCGGTATTGAGAAACGCGCATGGATGATGTATTTGTCGTAAAATAAAATGTTTTGATTCCTTCCCTTTGACGGACGGCAAGCATCGCTTTCGTATTCGGAAATCCCTCTTCATCAACCGAACTGATAAAAGAAGTATTTGCCTTATCAATCAGATTACCGATTGTTTTTTCAGCGTCGCGCATTCTCTCCCTCGTGTATTTTTTTAAGCAGAATAACGCGCCGATTCGTGTCTGCGATATGTTCCTCTTCCGTATAGGCCGGGTCCGCGTTGTCAAAATAACGGCGGCATGGGAGTTCATTGCAGCCGCCGCAATGTTTTAATTCTTTATCATTGACGGCACAATCATAAATCGGACAGATATCTGCACCGACAAATTCCGTCCAGAAAACTTTTCCTTTTATCGCAAAACAGCCGCCGCAATCATTCGGGTAATATTCGCAGGCTCCGCAATCCACACCGCACGGGCTCATTCTGTTTTTCATTTTGACACCTTTTTTAACTTGAGATGTTAAAATAGGCGTGTTTTCTATTAATATTCAGTGTACGGTGAAATAAAAAATCAAAATCAAATCATTGATTTTAAAAGGTCGTAATAAACCCCTTTCATTTTCCAAAGCAGTTTTTTATCTGTTTTTAAGACGGCGATAACAGCTTCTTTCAATTCAAATTCTTCCAGCGGAAGACCGGCAGCCATCTGCGCAATCCGGTTCATGTCGTCATCTGTCCATGTATTGTAAGCTTCTTTGATTTTATAATTGCGGCGGATTGTTTTGCCGAGTGTTGTATCCCACTCCGTTTGATATTTTTTAAGAAAATGATTGCTGCAGTCTCCCGCGGCAACGGCTTCGGCTGCAATTCTTCCCGCCATTTCGCCCGCGTACATGGCAT
The DNA here is from genome assembly GCA_964446755.1 of uncultured Methanosarcinales archaeon. Taxonomy (GTDB): domain Archaea; phylum Halobacteriota; class Methanosarcinia; order Methanosarcinales; family Methanosarcinaceae; genus Methanimicrococcus. Next base: position 1,848 of record CAYUQC010000025.1, on the reverse strand, counting down.
ATCTGATGCCGGCACCTGTGATCGGATCTGTTTGTCTTGCCGCGTCTCCCGCAAGCATCAGTCCGTCAGCTGTTATTTCTTCAAGTCCGCCCGAAACGGGGATGCCGCCGAAAGCGGTGCCGATGATCCGTGCATTCGGAAATCTCCGGGCAATGAATTTTTCCAAATAATGAACGGCTTTTTTTTGTCCGTCCGCATTTCCGATAATCCCGGTTCCGACATTGGCGGTCTGATTTCCTTTCGGGAATACCCAAACATATCCGCCGGGTGCGTTTTCTCTGCCGATGTAAATATCAACTTGGGACGGGTCAATCGTTTCATCATAAAGCAAAAACTGGATTCCGGATTCAATGTCTTTTGATTTCAACGTTGAATCAAGACCTGCAAACCGGGCAATTCCGGATTCAACTCCGTCCGCACCGATGACGATTTTTGACCGAATCTCTTTTTCTTCTCCGAAATGTTTTAAAACAACGCCTTCTGTTTTTCTGTCTTTCATTATCAGATTTGTTGCTGTTGTTTTAGTGTAAACATCCGCTCCCGCTGCAGCGGCAAGGCCTGCCAAATGCCGGTCGAATATTTTCCGGTCTAAAATGATGCCGGCTTCCCCTTCAATGCCTGACATTTCGGTCGTAATCCGAAAAGATGTGCCGTCGGGCGCATGAATTTCCGCTGTGTTTAATTCATTGCAGACAAAAGCCGGGTCGATTTCGATGAATCTCGATAATTCGGTTTTAGATGTTCCTTCCGCGCAGCGGACCGGAACGCCGATTTCCTGGCGTTTTTCAATCAATAAAACACTGCATCCTTTTTCGGCGGCGGTTTTAGCGGCGATTGATCCGGCGGGACCCGCACCGACGACGATAATATCGTATTCCGTTTTCATTTTGATACAAGAATTTTTAAGAAAAATTAAAAGAAAAAAAGAAAATGAAAAACAGCCGGTTTATTACAAACCGAGCTGATTGGCGCCCAACTTGAGCAATAGTTTTTTGTCGACTTTGGCAAGAATTTTCACGAGCTGGGAGACATCTAAAACACCGGTAAAGTCAACTCCTTCAACGGCCTGAGCGATCTTTGTCGCTTCTTCATCGGTCATGTCAATATAATAATTTTTCAAAATTAAATCACGGCTCATGATTTTTCCGCCTTTTTCATCCCAGGCCTTTTGATATCTTTTCAGGAATTTTTCGGTAAAGTCACCGGCCGCAACTGCTTCAGCAGCCACTTTCCCGGCCAGCTCTCCCGCCCAAAGTCCGTGTTTGATGCCGCCGCCCGTAATCGGATCCGACATGTGCGCCGCATCACCGACAAGCATCAGGCCCGCGCCGTAAATTTTGTCCAGACCGCCGGATACCGGAACGCCGCCGTAATTCATTTCGATGATTTTTCCGTTCGGGAATCTGTTTTCAATAAAGTTGTTCAGGAAGTCAACCGGACGTCCGCCTTCTTTGATTTTGCTTCCGAGAAGACCGATGCCGACGTTTGCACGTCCCGGTCCTTTGGGGAAAATCCAAACATAACCGCCGGGGGCGTACTGGCTGCCCATATAAAATTCGACATTGTCTTCGTCGATATCAATTCCGGTCATCAAGTACTGAATGCCGGTTTCGATATCTGCCGGTTTAAGGGTCGTGTTAATGCCGCCCCATCTGCCGACTTTGGATTCAACACCGTCGGCACCGATTACGATGTTTGCCGCGACTTCTTTTTCAACGCCCAAACGCTTAATTTTAACACCGGCGACTCTGCCGTCTTTCATTATTAAACCGGTTGCGGTGGTTTTTGTATAAACTTCAACACCCGCTTTTGCGGCTCTTTCAACCAATGCGCGGTCAAAGATTTTTC
>CAYUQC010000024.1:0-25327 GCA_964446755.1 uncultured Methanosarcinales archaeon | reverse complement strand
AATTAAGTATATTCTTGATTGAAAAACGGTCTGCAGTTTTCTCATATTCGCAGATCACGATCGGTTTTCTGATTCTGATTAAAAGCGAAGAACAAACGTGTAAAAACTAAAGCCCATTAAACCAAAAAGTAAGCCTCTTAAACGCTCAGAAGGCATACCCCTAAAATAAAAACGAACGCCAAAAATCCTAAAACGAAAGAAGCAGATGAGTATTCCTCTGCTTCTTTCGAAATAAAACATCATAAAAAAATTATCACTGTAAAAATTTCTCCGAACATCTCCGCGGGTCAAACCATTCAATTGCCGGACACAATTAAAAACACACACAAGATATCTGTAAATATTCATCCGCAGGCGGTACGTATTTTTACCTTTTCGGAAATTCCGAGTGGTACCGTTTGTATTTTCCGGAAATCAATTTCAATATTATTGCGATATCCGGTTCAATGGCCGTTTGCCGGAATATCCGCAATCGGAGGAGTCTTTAAATGCCAAACGTATTTCGGAAAATGATTTCGGCTTTTCAGGAACAGCCGAAAAAGACAAAATATGCAGCCATCGAATGCCTGTTTTTTTGTCTGTTGGCATTTGGGGCTCCTCTTCTTTATTTTCTTCCCGTTTTGGCAAATTTCAGCTCTTTTCAGAACGGCAAAGAAGTGATTATTTATGCCTTTTGGCAATTTCTCGGTATGATCCTGCCGTTTATACTCATTATCCTAATCGGCACCGTTCTTTATGTCAATCTCCGGATCGTTTTTGATTACAAGCTGACGGTTTTATTTTACGGAATTATGTTTTCCGTTTTCAGCATGTATACTTTCCTGTTGTATAACAGTGTTATTCTGATCGCCAATCCGCTTGCTGGCCGGCCGGAAAACGGCCATATCTACTGGCTTTTAATTATTTTCTTTTATCCGCTCATCCTGAACTCCGTTTTATTATATCGGGAATTATTCGGGGAAAAGAGGAGTGAAAATTTCCAAGCGCGTGTCACTTTGGGTGCTTTGCTCGTCGTCGTTTATTTAATTCTGGCGTTATGTGTCGGGTTTTTGGAAGACCCGGCTTTTGTGAAAGAATTCAACCTGACGTTTCTGCTCCTTGTTCCGGCAACCGTTGTTCTGTGGGTCATGTATAAATTGCTGTTTCGGAAACCCGTTACAAACCGCAGCATCGCTTATCTGCCGCTTGCTGTTTTTTTAATCTATCTGATCAGTTTTCAGTTCTCTCCGGGTTTTCCCGAAATGCTCACACGCAGTTTTGTATTGCCGGAGTATGTTTATTATATGGCGGTCTGCTGTGCGGTTTCGATTGTCTTTATGATTCTTGTATGGCTGATCAACCGAATCGGTTCCATCATCCTTTCAATGATTTCCGAATTCAGTTCACAAAGTCCTGAAAAAACATAAAAAAAGAAAAATTATTTCCAAAATTCATACCATTTTTTGGATTTCGTTTCCTGTTTGGGTTCTTCCTGTTTTCTTTTTTCATCTTCAGGCGGTGATTTTAATTCCGATGCTTTTTGAAGCTGTGACGCTTCAACCATCGGCTGCACTTGAAGCATATACGCCTGATAGGTTTTCATCAGCTCTTCATAATTCTTATTGGAAGCTTCCAGCTGTGTTTTCAAATCCGAAATGTGGCGGCGCTGAATTTCAATAATGTTGTTATCGATCTCTTTCTGAAGCGCGTTTTCCTGACTGCGGTTCCGGCCGCTGTAATAATTCTCCAAAGCTTTTGCGACAACTGCATCCGGATTTTTTTCCGCGTTCATTTTTTCCTGAATATTTTTCGGAAGCGCGGGGATGATTTTTCTGAAGTTTTTTTCTCCCGTTTTAATTTTCTTTTTCTCAGCCAATTTTTTCGACTTTTTTGAGTTTCCGGCCATTTTTTCACCGCATGATTTTTATTTTAAAAGTTTGCTTCAGCAATTATTTTCGCAATTCTTTCGTTAAAGAAACGCCGATCCATTTTTTCCCATTTCAAATGGAACGCCGAAAGCAATATTTCCATTTCTTCTTCCCGATAATTTTTGTATTTTTCAAGTGTTTCAAGCGTTGTTTCAATTTCTCCGGTTTTTGTTTCGCCGGCAGTTTTATTGTTTTCTTTTCCTATCCGGTCAATATAAGCGCCGATGACTTCGGCCGCAACCACCGCATCATGAAAATCTCCCAAAATGTCCTGGAGCTCTTTGAATTCTTTTGTCAGTTGTCCGGCAGCGTCTCCCAGACAGTCTTTAAAGAAATCCAATGTATAGCGGAAATTTTTAGCCGCAATGCGGAGGCGGTGCAGTTTATCCACGTAAATATAAGGTCCGTCCATCCATTCATGATAAGCGGTAATGTCCGCCGCTTTTTCATACAGTACAGCCGGCAGTACGTCACAGATGCGGACCGGCGCTACATCGCCTTTTTTATTGATGTGCGGCATTCCGAGGTAAGTGCTGCCGGCAAATGTTTCTTTCAGGCCGGCCATAAAGTCCGTGTATTCTTTCGATGTTAAATAATCAACCGCTTCGACATGCGCTTTTTTCCGGTCCGATGAAACAAAATCATAAAAGACAGACATTTTTTCCCGTCCGATATTCTCCTCTTTCCGCCATTCATCCGTCTTTTCCAAAAGAACATCCAAATCTCTTAACTCACCGAGTCCGGAAAGTGTTTTCTTAATACCCGCTTCCGTTTCAGACAGCCACGCCGCATCTAAAAATTCTTTGAAGATCAGATTGGATGAACGCATTTTTCGGAGAGCGACGCGCATGTCATGTACATCTTCGATGTCTTTTGCCGCAAGAACCCCCGGCTCGGCTTTTTCCACTTCGGAAAGCCGGGCGGTGAGTATCTTCTAGGCAGCAACAGCCATCATGTCGGCTGCTTCTATTTTCAAGTCCGGTTTTTCCGGCTCTTCTGCCTCATTTCTTTTCTCCGGCACATATTCGGTTGAAAAATCAAATAAAATTTCGGTGAAGCTTTTCTTCGGCGTTTCCGGTTCCTTGCCTTTTTCCGGTAAATCGTATGTTACTCTCAAGTGCCGTTTTTCATTGGAATTCTCAATTCCTGCTCCCTGAACGGCGGTGATTAATCCGGAGACCTGCTCTGAAATTTCCAATAACGCCGTCGAAATCAACGCTTTCTTTTGGTAAACGGGCGGCACAAAAAATCCGTTTTTCCGAATCGTTTCTTTGATTTTTTCGGGTGCCGGATTTTTAATTCCTCTCAAAATAAATATCAATGCCAAGGTTTTGATTTCATTCAGCGTCAGATTTTCAAGCGGATGTGTCAGAATAATGTCGGCAGCAATGTTTATGTTTTTTTCAACCGATATTCCTTTCCCGATACCTGAAAGCTGTGCCGCCGCGCTCAATATATCTCGGTCGTTTCCGGTGAGGCCGTGTTCGGAGGCGATGCCGTCGAACAGTTTGCCGGCATTATCGGCCCTCAATTGTGCATGTGCGGTGTCCAGACCGTAGTATTTCGCCAGTTCTCCGGCTGCCCAGATCTTTCCGTCATCGATCGGTTTCTGATAATAATAAAGGTCTTTTTCAACGGTTTCAAAATCAAACGGAAACATATCGAGGCGGTTTTGGTCAAACTCTGCTCGAATTTTTTCTGCTTCATCCGCAGTTAATCCAAATGAGCGGGCTGCAAAACCTGCTGCCATGCCGGCGTCAATTGATAATAAGACCGCTGCGCTGCGGGAATAAACATCTCCGGTATTTTTACGGCGGTTTAAAAATCCGGTGCCGCCGAAATAATCCGTCGGATCGGCCGTGTATTCTTTTTCGGCAATCTGGAGCAGCGCCGCTTTTTCCCGCGGCAGCAAAAATCCGGAGCCGGCCGAATCGTATTCAAAAACATGTTCTTCATTTCCGGTTTCATCAACATCCGTGAAATAAGATTTCTTTTCAATGCCGGGAATGACATTTCCTTCTATTTTGTCGCGGTTGAAGTAGAGAATCAGCCCGCGCTCGAATTTTGAAAAACGGCCGGTTTCAAGCTTTTCCTGAAGACCGGGCAGAGTTTTGAGCGCGTCAATAAATTCCTGCAGTTCATCTTCCGTTCCCTCCGCCAGCTCAATCTCAAGTTCCGTAAAAGTATGTTTCTGCGCTGAAAACTTCAGGCTGACTGAATCAACCGACAGATCTCCCAACCTGTTTTCCGGAAGTGTTAAGCCGTTGTTTTCTTCCGTCATTCCTTTTTTGTAAACGGTTTTGAAAACGCGGTCCTGTTCCAGCGTTAACACTTCAGTGAGGACGGCGTCGCCGAGAATGTCCGTTAATATTTTCTCAAAAGCCGGGTCCGAAATGTCTTTGACGGCCGAATCAAATGGAAGGGACTGAATCATTTCCCGGCGCCGGCACGCTTCGTCTTCCGAGGCGTCGGCTTGTTTTAGTGTCCATACGGCATCTTCTCTGCCTGCTTCCGTTCTTTTTCTTAAATATATGCCGAGTGAAAAAAGCAATAAATCAGGGGTATCATAAAAAATATCCGTGAAGAGCGGCCGGGATTTGTCTGTGATTCGATATTCTCCCGCCGATGATAAAGTCTTTAAATAGTCAAAAGTTTCAGCGTCTTTGATGCCGAATTTGTATTCGATTTCCATTTTATTGATGCCGGACATTTTTGAATCAACCGTCTGTTTTTATTTATTAATGATTGCTGCTGATATTTATAAGCCGCTGTTATATAATATGGTTTGCAGATCTGAATATTCTGCTCTCATCCTTCCATATTTTTGAAAACGATTATATAATGTGCGGCAGTAGTCATTTTATCATTTAATCTCATATTATTTTTGAAAGTATTTTTAAAACGCGGAGCGAATACATTGACGACAGAAAAAGATATGCTGATGTGGGATGAGACTCTTTTTCGGGAATCCGATATTTTTGAACTGGATTATCTGCCGGATTACTTCCCGCACCGCGACAACCAGCTCAATTCCATCCGCTACGCGCTCAAACCGGCCGTCCGCGGCGGCCGCCCGCTGAATTGTCTTCTGTACGGGCCGCCGGGTACGGGAAAGACCAGCGCCGCGTTGAAAATTTTTGACGAACTGAAAGAATACACGGATAAAGTCATCACCGTCAAAGTCAATTGCCAAATCGACTCCACCCGTTTTGCCGTCATTTCACGCATTTATAAAAGTGTATTGAATATTGCGCCGCCCGCATCGGGTGTTTCATTCAACCGCATTTTTGACAAACTTGCCAAAAAGCTGATTGATACGGATAAAGTGCTTATCGTTGTTTTGGACGATATTAATTATCTTTTTTATGAAGGCCACGCCGACGAAGTAATGTATTCGCTTCTCCGCGCCCATGAACAGTATCCCGGCTCTAAAATCGGTGTCATGGCGATCGTGAACGATCCGGAAGTGATTTACGGATTTGATAAACGGGTCAGTTCTGTTTTTCTGCCGGAAGAAATTGAATTTCCCCGGTACGAATGGCCGGAAATCGATGACATTTTGGCTGACAGAATCCAGCGCGGCTTTTTCCCGGGAGTTGTTTCAGACTCCGTCCGCGAAGCGATGACTGATTATGTCGCTGAAAACGGGGATCTGCGGGTCGGTATCGATTTGATGAAACGGTCCGGGCTGAATGCGGAAAAACGCTCGTCGCGCAAAATCGATACCGAAGATGTCAACAAAGCGTATGCTGCTTCCCGTTCTCTTTATCTTTCCCGCATGTTTTCGGTTCTGACGGATCATGAAAAATATTTGGCGATTCAGGCGGCGGATGCCGGTGAAATTTCAGCCGGTGATTTGTATGAAAAATTCCGCGACCATACCGGCATCGGTTACACGCGCTTTTATGAAATCGTCAACAAAATGATTTCCGCGGGTTACCTCACAGCCGATTTTTCAGGCAAAGGATCTAAGGGACGGACACGTATAATCCGCTCGGGATTCAAAAAAGAAGAGCTGGATGAGCTTTTGAAATAATGCGGTGATGGGATGCTGGGACGTTTTCAGTATAATGATATTGTTTTTTCGGGCGAAATTTTCGAACAGATTGTTTATCCCGATCAGGTTTATCAGCAGCTGGACGATGAATATCCGCTGTCATCTCTTTTGATTCTGCCGCCGGTCAACCCGTCTAAGATTGTCTGCGCCGGTCTCAATTATACGGACCATGCCAAAGAACTGAATATGGAACTGCCGAAAAATCCGATTCTGTTCTTGAAACCGCCGTCCGCCGCTCTCCCGCATGAAGGATTGATTCGGTATCCGCCCGAAAGTGAACAGGTGGAGTATGAAGCGGAACTCGGTATCGTTATCGGTAAAACGTGCCGGAACGTTTCTGAAGATGATGCCTTGGATTATGTTCTCGGTTACACCTGTTTTAATGACGTGACGGCGCGCGATCTGCAGCGGAAGGACGGGCAGTGGACACGCGCCAAAAGCTTTGACACATTTGCGCCGTTCGGTCCCTTTATTGTCACGCCGGAAGAGCTGGTGCAGCAGAATCTGTCTCCGAATAATCTTTCAATCGTCTGCCGCCTCATCCGCAATGAAAATGAAGAGGTTCGGCAAAACTCGTCCACCGCGGAATTTATTTTTGGTATCCCGAAACTGATTGCTTTTATTTCTTCCGTGATGACACTGGAAGAAGGAGATATTATTGCAACAGGAACCCCTCCCGGTGTCGGTGAGCTGCTGGTCGGCGATATCGCGGAAGTTGAAATTGTAGGTGTCGGGATTTTAAGAAACACAGTCGTTTCGGGATGACAAATTCAAAGCATTTTTTAAATCAAGAAGAACTTATATGAATGTAAAGACGTTAGAAATTTATCATAAATTATTCAGGTTTTGTTATGTTATTTGATCAGGCCCGCAATGAATTGGAGTTAATCGACAGGCACACGCAGGTGCTGAAAATCGTCATTGAAAACGGGCCTATCGGCATTTTGAAATTGTCCGAAATAACGGGCATGCAGGCGCACAAAGTCCGTTATTCGCTTCGCATTCTGGAGCAGAACGGTTTGATCAAGGCATCGCCGCAGGGCGCAGTTGCCGGTGATTCCGTTGACGAATTTTTGAAAACAGCGAATGCAAAATTCCGTGAACTGAAAGACCTTTTGGAATTGATTGAAAAACACGGCGATGAAATTATCCGCTGACAGCTTCCCGTTTCTTTTTTATTCCTTACGGGCACTTTTAAATATCTGAAAATGAAATTCTGTTCTTTCTTTATTGACTGAATTTAAACAAGGGAAAATTATGGCATTAGACCCCGAAGATTTACTGACGATTGAAAAATTTACGCTTCAGAACGCCGTTAAATATGAAGCGGTGCCGCAGGAAAAAGCGGTTCTCGGAAAAATTATGGGCGTTGCGCCTCATCTGCGCAGCCGCGTTCCGGAAGTGACGGAAGCCATTAAAGAAGTGACTTTAAACCTGAACAAAACAACACCGGAAGAATGGAGTCAAAAACTGAGCGAAATCGCGCCCGAGCTTCTGGAAGAAATCTCCATGAAGAAAGAGCCCGATAAAGGACTCAAGGCGCTTCCGAATGCCGAGAAAGGAAAAGTCGTGATGCGTTTTGCGCCGAATCCGAACGGGCCGCCGACAATCGGCAGTTCCCGCGGAATGGTTGTTAATTCCGAGTACGTTAAAATGTATGACGGGAAATTTATTCTTCGTTTTGATGACACCGATCCCGATCAGAAGCGGCCGATGCTTGAAGCGTATGACTGGTATGTCGATGATTTCAAATGGCTCGGCGTGACGCCGGATGAAATCGTTAAAGCGTCCGACCGATTTGACATATATTATGAAATCGCCGAGCAGCTGATTAACGAGGGTCATGCTTACGTTTGTTTCTGTGACGGTGAAACTTTTAAAGGACTGAAAGACAAGAAACAGGCTTGTCCGCACCGGGATACGGCACCCGAAGAAAACCTGAAATATTGGAAAAAGATGCTTGCCGGTGATTATGCGGAGCGTGAAGCGGTTCTCCGGATTAAGACCGATATTCAGCACAAAGACCCCGCGCTTCGTGATTGGGGGGCTTTCAGGATTTTAAAGAAAGACCACCCGAGGCCCGAAATCGGCAGCAGATATATTGTCTGGCCGCTTTTGGACTTTGAGGGCGCGATTGAAGACCATCTGCTCGGAACGACGCACATCATCCGCGGCAAAGACCTTCAGGACAGCGGCAAACGTCAAAAATACATTTACGATTATCTCGGATGGACGTATCCGGTCACCCTGCATTGGGGACGTGTCAGAATCGAAGAATTCGGCAAGCTCAGCACAAGCGGTATCCGCCGCGATATTGAGGCCGGCGTTTATACAGGCTGGGATGACCCGCGGCTGCCGACGGTTCAGGCAATTCGACGCCGCGGCATTCAGGCGGAAGCGCTTAAAAAATTCATGATTGAAATGGGTGTCGGGGAAACGGATGTCAGTATGAGCATGGATTCGCTTTATGCCGAAAACCGCAAATTTGTCGATCCGATTGCGCACAGAATGTTCTTCGTCGCCGATCCGGTTGAAATGACGATTGAGGGATATGGCGGTGGAGTTGTTGAAGCGCCGCTTTATCCGAACCGGCCGGAAATGCGCAAAATTGAAACCGGCAACGTTGTTGTTGTGACCCGGGAAGATGCCGGTCATTTGACTGTCGGTTCAAAAGTCCGCCTGAAAGATTTGGGCAATGTTGAAATCACATCTCTGGCACCGTTTGCCGGCAAATACATTGACAATTCCATGGAAACGACCAAGAAGGAAAAAATGAAGATCATTCACTGGGCGCCTGTTAACGGCTTGAAAGTGACGGTTCTCGGTCCCGAAGGTAATTTCGAAGGCATCGGCGAGCATACCATTGTTTCCGAACTTGATAAAGTCGTTCAGTTCGAGCGTTTCGGTTTCTGCCGCATTGATTCGGTGAACGGCGAAAATGTGACGGCTTATTTTGCGCATAAATAAAAAATAACGAAAGACAAAAGGGATATACGGTTTGAAATTTATTCAATCATACTATTCAGTGTTGGAGTAAAATAATATGAAGATTTTAGTAAGTGATTCCCTCTCGGAAGAGGGATTGATGATCTTAAAAGAAAGCGGTTTCGATGTTGTTGTCGACACTGGTTTGTCGGAAGATCAGCTTGTTGAGAAAATTAAAGGCGTTGACGCACTCGTTATCCGCAGCGGCACACAGGTGACCGCACGCGTCATTGAAGCGGCGGACAGTTTAAAAATTATCGGCCGCGCCGGTGTCGGTGTGGATAATGTCGACACAGACGCTGCGACCAAGAAAGGCATCATCGTGTCCAACACGCCCGACGGCAATACGCTTTCGGCGGCTGAACATACTTGTGCCATGATGATGGCGGTGGCCAGAAACATCCCGCAGGCCTGCGCTTCCCTCAAATCCGAAAAATGGGAACGCAACAAGTTTATGGGCGTCGAATTCAATAAAAAGGTTCTCGGTGTCATCGGTCTCGGCCGTATCGGGGCGGAAGTCGCCAAACGGTTCCAGTCTTTCAATATGACGGTTCTCGGCTACGACCCGTTCGTTTCCGAAGAGCGCGCCAAATCCATGGGCATCACCTTGACAACGGTTGAAGACATCTGCCGCAAAGCCGATTTTATCACCGTTCACACGCCGCTCACCAAAGAAACCCGAAACATTGTCAACGCCGACATGTTTAACGTTATGAAACCGACCGCACGCATTGTTAACTGCGCCCGCGGCGGCATCATTAATGAAGAAGATTTGGTGAACGCGATCGAATCCGGTAAAATTGCGGGTGCGGCAATTGATGTGTTCGTCGAAGAACCACCGTTCGGCTCCGGACTTCTCAAATCCGACAAGATTATCGTTACGCCTCACCTCGGCGCTTCCACCGTTGAAGCACAGGTGAACGTTGCTATCGACATCGCGCATGAAATCATCAACGTCTTAAACGGCGAAGGTGCCCGAAGCGCGGTCAACATTCCGGCGGTCCGCCCCGAAGTGATGGAAGTTATTTCGCCGTATGTGAAATTGGCGGAAGTTTCCGGTAAAATCGCGGCAACACTGATCGGTTCAAGTTATGACAAAATTGATCTCGCCTACAACGGTGAAATTTCAACCAAAGACGTTAGGACAGTGACGCTCGCGGCGCTTAAAGGCGCGCTTGCGGTGGCTGTCGGCTCGGGCGTCAACTATGTGAACGCTCCCGGCCTCGCTAAGTCCCGCGGCGTTGAAGTGAGTGAAAAGAAATCCGAAACATCCGGCGAATACGGTTCCGTTTTTACCGTCACGGTTTCAGGCGGCGGCAAATCAGTCCTTGTTTCCGGTACGGCCGTCGGCAACGACATTAAAATTATCCAGATCGACAAAACGCGCGTCGATGTTTATCCGTCCGCGCACATGATTTTTGCCGACCATGTCAACAAACCCAACGTCATCGGTCCGTGCTGCCAGATTCTCGGTGAAAACAACATCAACATTTCCGGCATGCAGGTCGGTCATGTGAAAGTCGGCGAGCCGACCATCATGGTCATCAGTGTTGACAGCGACGTTCCGGAGGGCGTTTTAAATAAATTGACAACGGTTGACGGTGTTTTGAGCGCCAAGATCGTGGCGATTTAATTCTTTTTTCCTTTTTAATATGCCGCCATCAGCGGCTTTTCTATCCTTTTTATCAGTTTTAGGTTAAATTATGGGTATCGGATTCAGCTTTCAAACCAGTCCTGTCCGCTTGGAAGAAGCATTCTCTATTCTTGATGAAATATCCAAAGAGAAGGATTACGGTTTTTACGACAACGGCAGCACCGCACAGGTGACTCTCTGCCGCACCGGGAATATTTTCTTTTATCATGAAGACGGCGCAATTAACGGCGACTGCCAAACAAATATTGCAGGCCCGGGATTTCATACTGCGGCCATAGAACTTGTGGATGAGTTTGAAAAACGGTCAGGCCTGACAGTTGCCGTTGATGATGAGACTGATTATCACGGGCACCGTGATTTTGAAAGAATGAAAACCGAACATTTCTACGGCTGGCTCGGAAATCTGATTGATGTGATTGCCGAAAAATCACAGGATGATGATTTCGACAACATCTGCATTTGCTGGGACACGGGACAGTATACGCCTGAAGATGTCCGAAACACCATTGTGACGCCGATGGGACGTTTTTCAGTTTCTTATCTGTCGGAACAGTCGAAAGATATTGCCGCTTTTTCAAAAGAATTCTACCTTTGGAACGAAAAAGAGATCGACGCCCGGTTTTTCAGAAACACTGCCCTTTCTATGCTTTGGGAAGACTGTTATTTCAAATCGGGAACGCGAAGTGATGAAGATTTTCAAATCAACGGCGAAATCATCCGGCTGGTTGAAAAATCCATTCAAACAGATCCGGCACTTTCAGTTCCGATTGATGAATATTTGGAACTCTGCGCACTCAATAATGTTGAGCCGCTGCCGACAAATGATCTTCACGAATTCCGTTCCGAGTTTCCGATCGGTTACCGCCGCGGAATGATTCAGCAGCGCCTCGGGAATTTGATTATTCCGCTTCCGGGATTTTATTTGTATTCCAACGAAACCGGGCGCGATCATGTCTGGTATGACAACGCCGATTCCGGATGGCGGACACTCCGAATCACCGCTTTCGGCGGTGATGAGCAGGTGACCGAATTTGACGATATTTTCGGCGAAGCGGCTGAACCGCCCGAAATTTTTGAGGTGAAAGACGGAAAGTGCAAAGCGGCGTTTATGGGGACGGTTGAAGAAAACGATGAAATTTATTATCAGATCATTGCCGAAGTTCTGTCGGGAATGCAGATTACACTGATGACGGTTTATTTCGGTGACCCGGAAGACAAGGAAATTATTATGGGTTATCTCAAAGACATTCGGGCGAATGCGGATGAGAACTGAACCGCAAAACAAGGAAAAACTCTCCTAAATCAACGCCGGCAGAGTTTCTCTTTTTAAAACAATATCCTCCGAATTAAGAAACCTTTATATGTCATAACTCCTTTCTAAGCGGTCACCTATAGGAAAATAGCGTATATCTGATTTTGTAAGATATCTTTTTTGATATTAATTTCAGGGTACTTTATTTTCGAACGCAACCTGCTTTTCCTATTTTTGAGCAAACTGCGTGAGTAGGATTTTTATTCAAAAAATCTTGCGGAGGAAAATAATGGGTAAGAGAACACTTGTAAAGCTCTCGAGAAAGACAAATCCGAGAATGATTAACCTTATTTTGACGCTGAAAAGCGCCAGTACAGAAAATGATGCACCGATCTGGGCCGCAATTGCCAAGAAATTGGAAAACCCGTCCAGAAACTATGCCGATGTCAATTTGAGTCAAATCAACAGACACGCTAAGGAAAACGATGTCCTTTTGGTTCCGGGAAAAGTCCTCGGCGCCGGTGACATTACCTTCCCCGTGACCGTTGCAGCTTTGAACTTCAGCGTCGGGGCATTTGACAAAATCACCGCAGCAGGCGGCACATGTGTCCGTATCGAAGACATCATCGAAGAGAACCCGACAGGTTCCGGCATCAGAATTTTCCAGTGAGGTGCAGAAGTATGACAGTTATTGACGCAAACGGATTAATTATGGGACGTCTGGCAAGCATTGTCGCAAAGCGTCTCCTTGCCGGTGAAAAGATCGATATTATCAACGCCGAAAACGCGGTTGTTTCCGGAAACAGATACACTATTTTTGCAGACTACCGCCACTCTGTCGAGAGAGGAAGACCCGAATACGGTCCCTACTTCCCGAAGAGACCGGAGAGAATCTTGAAAAGAACAGTCCGCGGTATGCTCCCGTACAAAAGACAGAGCGGCCGTAAAGCCATGGCCAACCTCAAAGTCCACATGGGTGTGCCGGCAGAACTGAAAAGTGCAAAAGCCGAAACAATCGACGCCGCAAGTATGACACGCCTCAGCTCCGCAAAATATGTGAAGCTCGGTGAAATCGGCAAGAACCTCGGCGCTAAGGTGGAGTGATTCACATGGCAGAAAAAGTTGTAAACACTTCAGGTAAACACAAAACCGCCGTTGCCAGAGCAACCGTTAAGAGCGGAACCGGCATCGTCAGAATTAACAAAATCCCGCTTCCGATTTACGGCAACTGGCTCGTGAACCAAAAAGTTTCCGAACCCGTTAACATCGCCGGTGAAGCGGTCATCTCCAAGCTTGACATCATCGTCACCGTTAAAGGCGGCGGCTTTGTCGGCCAGGCAAACGCAGCCCGCACGGCAATCGCAAAAGGCATCGTTGAATTTACCAACGACACCGCTGTCCGCGATGCGTTCGCAGAATTTGACAGAAGCTTGCTTGTCAGCGACTCCAGACAGAAAGAACCGAAATACTTCGGCGGTCCGGGTGCCAGAGCAAGATACCAGAAATCTTACAGATAAAGTGATAAAACATGTTACCGGTCCGTTGTTTTTCATGCGGGAAAGTCATTGCTTCCGGATATGAAGAATTCAAAGCACGTGTTGAAGCAGGTGAGGACAGAGGCCAGGTCTTAAACGACCTCGGCTATTCCAGATACTGCTGCAGAAGAATGCTTTTGAGTCATATCGAAATGGTTGACGTGATTGCTCCGTATCAGTAAAACAGAAAATCAATTATAATTGATGCACAAACGACAGAGGCAGTTTTCCTCTGTCCGTTTCACATTCAGAAACAGCGACGGACATTGTTCCGGGTGAAAAGGGTATGAAACTCCAAGTACAAGAATACACACGGTTCGAAAGAGCCAGAATTGTCGGTGCCCGCGCCCTTCAAATTTCAATGGGTGCCCCCGTCTTAATTCAGGATTATGAAAAATCGGGCGTTGATCCGCTCTACATCGCTCTCGAAGAGTTCGAAAGAGGCGTCGTTCCGATTACCGTCAAAAGATAAAATAATCGGCGGTTCCAATCACGAATTCGAGTCGGCAGGATTCGAAGAAATACTGTGATTACACTCATCACTCATCGAATTAAGGAAATTTAAACATTAAGGAACTCAATTTGAATTCAAATTTCAGGTGAATAATCAATGGAAAATCAAGAAACACCCGCAGTTGAAGAAACTGCAGCAAACGAACAGAATTACCTTGTCTCAATCGACGAATACCTGGCCGCCGGTGTCCACATCGGTACCCAGCAGAAAACAAAAGACATGATGCGCTTCGTTTACCGCGTCAGAACAGACGGTCTTTATGTCCTTGACATTCAGTCTACCGATGAAAGAATTATCGCAGCCGCAGAATTACTTTCCAAATATGACATTTCCCGCGTTTTGGTTGTCTCTTCCAGACAATACGGTCAGTACCCTGCAAAGATGTTCGCCAAAGCGACAGGCTGCCGCTCAGCTCTCGGACGCTTTATTCCGGGCATGCTCACCAACCCGAAAATGGACAGCTATTTCGAACCCGAAATCGTTATCGTTACAGATCCGGCCGGTGACGCTCAAGTGATCAAAGAAGCGTATGACATCAACATCCCTGTTGTCGCGCTCGCTGACTCCAACAACCTGACCAAAAATGTTGACCTTGTCATCCCGACAAACAACAAAGGCAGAAAAGCGCTTTCACTCGTTTATTGGCTTTTGGCAAGAGAACTCTGCAAAGCCAACGGCACACCCTTCAACTACGAACTTTCCAACTTCGAAGTGCCGCTGTAAGTGCGCTGAATTCTTACTTTATTCATTGAACAAGATTTTCTTGTTCCTTTTTTCTTTATTTATTTAATTATTTGAAAAAATGAAATATTGTGTTGATTTTTAATGATTCCATTATTAACTTCAATTCAGGTTGCAGTTAAAGTAAGGCATTTAATGTATCGGCTATTTTTATTCTTCTGCGCCTCGAACGGAAAACACATCCGCATTTCCCGAAAAACAATTTACCCGCGCAAGCGGATACGAAACCCCTCGTTCCAAATCCGAACCATTCCGGCAAAGTGCTTGTTTTGCGTTCGGGGTGTTAAAATCTATTCACGAATCGGTATGTTGCACGCAATTTTACATGACCGTTTTTAAACAACTTTAAATACCAAGTCTCAGATATTATACTTTAATTCAAAGCAACTCGATTGAGGTTTTTTGATTAAACCTATCACGTCAAAACAGTGATTTTTATCATAAACCGCATTTCAAATCGTTTTAAAAAATGGATTCCGGTGTCATTTAAATGAGCAGTCTGCCGACAGAGAAAGATTTTATCCGTGTTTTTTCCCGCGTTTTCCGGCTGAATGATAAGCCGATTCTCTCCGGATCGGAATTTGACGATTGTGCCGCTTTAAAGCTGAATTCTTTTTCACAGGATCTGTTTTCCCAATCTTTAACGTTCAGTACGGATACGGTTCGGGAGTCCACTGATTTTCCTGCAGGAATGACTCTTTGGCAGAAAGGATGGATGGCGGCAGCCGTTAATTTCAGTGATTTGGCAGCCATGGGTTCCAAACCGGTCGCCTTTCTTTTTTCGGCAGGCCTGCCGCGCGGATTTACGCTTGAAAATGCGGAAGAGCTGGCGCAGGGCATCCAGGATTGTGTTTCCTTCTTCGGCGCCGAAGTAATCGGCGGCGATACGGAATATAATGACGAACTGACGATTGCAGGAACCGTTATCGGCATTTCCGATAACAAGAATCTGATTCTTCGAAAAAATGCCCAACCGGGGGACCTTCTTTGCGTGACGGGATTTACGGGGTCCGCCGGCGTTGCACTTTCTGTTCTGCTCACTCAAATTTTGAGTGAAGCTTCTGAAACTTTTTTGAAAAATCTGACCGAGCCGTTTCCGCGGATCTTTGAAGGGATGATGCTTGCGGAAAGCGGCGCCGTCAATTCAATGATTGACACAAGCGACGGGTTGTCGTCATCCGTTTATGAATTATCGGCGCTTTCGGGCGTCTTCTTTGAGATTGATGAATCAAGTCTTCCGTTGGACGGCGAAGCTTTGTCAGTTTTTTCAACTCATTTAAAAAACAAACAAAACGGACAAAATGAAATCATTGAAGAGCAAATTGAGGCGAATGCGCGTTCTTTGCTTGTTCACGAAGCACTTTACAGGGGCGGCGATTATGAATTGCTGTTTACAATTCCTCCCGACAAACTTTCTGTTGTCGAAGATTTGTTTCATAAATTCAATGAAAACGCAGCAATGCGTTTTGAATCCCTTTCTTCAACCGGCAAATCCGGCAGATATCCCTGCAAGCTCACGGTTATCGGAAAGGCAATCGCCGAAAAGGAAAACGTCATTATCAGACAGACCGGTTCGGGGGGACAACGGCTTCCTTTGCTGAAAATGGGTTATGATTCGTTCACAAAATATATATGAGATGAGAATGTGAAAACGTTCATCGGTTTTTACTTACGAGTAAAAAGTTTAAGGGTTTATATTTCGAAAATTAGGTAAATTTAAAAAATTAATTGAATAAAAGGTACAAAAATTATGAAAAGCTTATTAAAATTAGCAGTCGTTCTTCTGTTGCTGTTTTCAATGGTCGGGACGGCGAGTGCGGCTATTAGTGTAAGTATTACAAATGAAGCTGGAACTCCTGATGCATATACGGTTGACTGGAGTTGGACCGACAATGTAAATGATACAGCTTCAACTCAATATAATATCAAGATTGAAGGCCCATCCCCTGGTACCAGTTCAGTATATACAAATTCTCTCACCGGGTCTAATGACCAGTATTCTGGAGCTTTAGTGGCCGGAGGGTACACAATTACAGTTTCTAACGCAGATGACTCAACTGATAACGGTATGGCAACTTTTACTGTTGCACCTCCTGCAGCATTAGATAAACCAGAATTCACAACTTTTAGTTCATCAACCGATATTGCTTCATTAAATGATATCGAGATAGAATGGGTGTTAGATGTTAGTGGGTTAACGGACGTTACCCTCCAATCAAATATTTCTGGTTCATGGCAACCAGTTGACAATTCTACCACATCTTCTATTACAGTTACTGGTGATTCAGGTGCTGACACTACTTTTTATTTCAAGTTGACCAATTCAACTACTGAAAGTGATGTTACTTCAATTGTTCTTCCTAAAATCGGAACATCAGCTATTGAAAATACTTCTGATTCAATCACTTGGACTTTGTCTACATCAGGGTGGAATTCATATGAATATCTCGTTATGGATGACACTGTTTCTCCTTCGGGCACACCAAGTACGAACAGCAATGGTATAATCGAAGCAACCGGTTTAACTCCTTCAACAGAATATGATTTGTATGTTCGGGGTATTAATAATACTGAAGGACAGAAACAAGGTTTATGGACAAAAATTGACGGAAATACTACTGCTGCATCTACTAATTTTGTTAGTGAAATCATCTCCAGCAAAAAAGACATCTTTGATAGTGACACAAATAAAACCAAGGATTTCGAGATTGAAAACAGTACTACTTTCTATCTTAATATAACTGCAATCAAATCAGTCGATTTCATATGGAAACTTGAATATAATAACAGCACTGATTGGAACACTGTTCCCCCAAGTTGGTATAGTAACTCTACTGATACAGCCAACAATTCAAGCAATTTCTCATGGAAGCCGAACGCAACTGGTGAATACAGGTTAAATTTGACAATGACTGATACTTCTACAAGTCCAAACCCCACTCAATCATTGTCTTGGAATATCACCGTCACACCTAAAACAACTGGTGACCGTATTTGGGATGCATCTCTCAGTATGCCGACAAATTATACATGGACTGCACGCAGTTTCTCAGGCTTTTATTATGATTTAGATACCGGCGAAGGCAGTGAATATATGACGATTTCAAATATCGGACGTACGATTGCCAAAGGAGATATCTATTACGAAACAACGACATCGGATGTTGATTATGAATATGACGGCTGGGGAACTTACCAGATTGTCGGCTTCATGGGCGACAAATATTATGCAGGGTCGGGTTCTGACAGTTTGATGAAAAACGGTAATCTATCAAAAGTTTTACTCGATAGTGATGACAGTAATAATTACAATGTCGGCCAATACCTTGCTCTGGAAGAAGGGTATTCTGTTAAAATTGACCAGATTGATGTCAACGGAAATTCTGCCTACCTTGTCGTTGAGAAAGATGGCAAAGAAGTCGGCTCAGGTATTGTTAATACAAACAACAATGCTACCTTCGTGTATGAAAAGAAGATCAGTAATGTTAACACCCCGTTTATCATGATCCATGTCAGAAGCGTTTTCATGGGGACAGAAAGTAGTCTCATAACAATTGACGGTGTTTTCCAAATTTCTGATAAATTGGTAAAACTTGAAAGCGGAACTGAAATTGATAAAATGGAAATTGAGAGTGTTAATGGTGACACCATTACAATGTCTAATAGTGAAAGGGTCAGTTTAAGTCAAGATTCAAATGTAACTTTGATGGGCAAGTTGAAATTTATTGTTGCAGATAGTGATACTTTAAGATTTGCTCCGACAATCGAATACACTGATCCTGGTATTTATGAGATAAGAGGAACCGTTTCGGATTTTGATGATCCTGAATACGTTATTTATGACTGGACGCCGCAGAACTTTGAAGGATTCTATTATGATATTAATGATGATATCACCGCTTCTGAAAGCATTAAGATTGAAACAACTCTTGATAATTCTTCACGCAGAATCAATGACGGTGAATTAGTTTATACTGCAAATACGACAGTTGTTGATTATGAATATGAATCTTGGGGAAGTTACACCGTTATTGGATTTATGGGTGAGAAATATTATGCAGGAACGAGCGGTGGTCTCTTAAGCAATGGTAATCTGTCTAAAGTTTTGGTTGACACTGATGAAAAAAGAAACATGTATGTTAATCAATCAGTATCTCTCGAAAACGGTGTTTCTGTCAGAGCCAGTCAGATTGACGTCAACGGCAACCGCGCTCTTCTGGTTGTTGAGAAAGACGGTAAAGAACTTTATTCTGAAATCGTTCAATCAGGAAACGATTTGAATTATTCCAAGAAGATTGGTTCGGGCAGCGAAAATACAACTTTTGTTAAAGTTCACGTTGATGCTGTTTTTATGGGTACGGAAAGTAGTCTTGTGACTATTTCAGGCATTTTCCAAGCCTCTGATGAGCTGACAAAGATTGAAGAAGGAACAACTTACGGTAAAATGGAAGTGACAAGTGTCAGTTCCACAGGCATTATCCTTGAAAATGACGGTTCCATCACATTATCTCAGGACAGTGATGTCGAGTTTATGAAAGTCGGAAACAGCTCCATGTATTTCAAAGTTGGTGACAATAATACGCTGAGGTTTGCGCCGGTTGTTGAAAAAGAGATTGGCTCCAGTGACCCGCTGAACGTTAAATTATCAAACTCTACAGTTGTTTTAGGTGATACCGTTACAATCACGATTGAGGATCGTGGTGTAACGATTGAGGGCGTTGCCGTCACAATCAATGGCTCAACTGTCGGAACAACCAACTCTTCTGGGCAGGTCAACTATACAACAAGTTCTGTCGGAACATTCAGAGTCAATGCAGAAAAATCCGGTTATACTGCAGGAAATGCAAGTTTAACAGTTAATGAAAAACTCATCAACATGACTGTCCGTGTTTCCCCCGAAACTGTTTACTTCGGAACCGCCGGAACCATCAAAGCCACAGATTCACTGAACGGCTCCGCCATCGGCGACGCAACCGTTTATATCAGCGGGGAAAGTATCGGAAGGACCAATTCTTCCGGTGAGCTGAATTATACATTCAACAAAACGGGATCCGTGACAATTGATGTCGTTAAAGAGAAATACAACAACGGGACAACCACCATCAATGTTTCTCAGGAAGTTGCTTTCGCATACGCCAACTTTACATTGAAACCGGATGAACCGTCTGCCAAGAAAGCCATTAAACTGACTTTTGACGTGACCAACAACGGTATTAAGAGCGGTTCCCACGATGTGTCTTTGATTTTAAAGGACAGCAGCGGAAACGTGATTGATCAGGACAACAAGTCTGTTTCTGTTGACATGGGCAAATCCAAGAGTGTTTCTCTCTCTGTTAAGGCCCCCGAACAAGGCACTTACACGCTGACATTACAGGAGACGGACAGCAACAGAACAATTGACCTGCCTTCCAGCATGTCTACCGTTCCTGTCGGCGAAGCAAAGTTCGGTTCAACCATTCTGTACATCGTCTTGGCAATCGTTGCAATCATTGTCATTGCCGTTGTCGGGTTTATCGCATACCTCTTCGGTGTGAAAGGCGCAACCAAGGACAACTATCAGATGGTGGCTCAGGAAGTCATTGACGACATTAAATCAAAGTTCCAAAGAAAATAAGATTTCAATCTGGCGATTGAAACAAAATGAAAGGTTTGGTTTTTCCAAACCTTCTTTCTCTTTTTTGAAAAATAATAATAAATTATTATCTTATCCGATTTTTCTCATTGCGATTTCAATCGCTTCGGTAATACTTTCTTTCGGCATGATGGTGGTCACGGGAATTGAAACGATTTTTTCGACCGTATGGCTGACAATCGGCGCGCAGACCAGCGCTTTGGCTCCGTCCCGTTCGGCGCGCGTCGCAACAATGATGGCTTCTTCAATTGAATTGGCTGAATATTCCTTAACGGTAATCAACCGGCCGCCGATTTTTCTTTTTGTTTCCGTGATCGTATCTAAAACCATACGCGCGGCAATAACCGCGATAAATTCGTCCGTCGGCATTTCATGTTTCCGAACGGTATTGACAATCTGGCGGACCGTTTTGATATTCGGGGCGCGGGTTCCGGATAATATCTTATATAATGTGCTGTGCGGAATGCCGGCCTCTTTTGAAAAATCGACGGCGCTCATGTTTAAATCTTCTTTGATCACACGGTGAAGTACGATTTGAAAGTTTTCATCCGATTCAAATGCCGCTTTAATTAAACGGTCTGAAATATTCATTTCCTCATCTCCTCTTTTTAATCGTTTTGATTTTCTGTTTTTATATTATTGTCCATAATAGGAAAACAGGTATAAAATATTATCACAAAAATGACAAAAATCATTCTATTTCGGATAGATTTTTATATTAATTTCAGACAAATTAATATTTGCGGTTTCATTCGAACCGTACCCCATTAACATTGCCGTATTCGAATTCGGCTCATAATTCGGAAAAAGTGTTTCGAGGAAAAATCAAAAAACTTTATGGACACACTTTCACAACTCTAAAGTGTGCCAATTTTCATTCCCCTGTATTACGCCGTTTCCATTTTTTCTCGAAACACTTCAGTTTCATTCAAGGTTTGGCTTATCGAATTTTATATAAATTCAATTAACGAAAAATACAAATTCATTCATAATCAACGGTTGATATTGTTTTGAATTTTCGGAGGTTTACTATGAAAAAAATAATGCTTATCAGTCTCCTGCTTTTGCTGATTGCGGCAGCCGCCTTTTCCGGCTGTTTAAACAGCGGTGACAAAGAAACGACAGATGTTATTATCGGCTACCAGCCGAGCACACACCAAATGGCTTACACCAGCGCAAAAGAACTCGGCTGGTGGTCCGACAACTTAACAAAGATGGATGAAGTCAAAAATGTCAGTGACAAATCCTTCCCAAGCGGTCCTTCCGAAGCTACGTCTCTTGCCTCCGGTGCGATTCAGGTCGCTTATATCGGTGCTGCACCGCTGATTCCGGCGGTTGCCCAGAACAATGCCGATTTGAAGATTATCGCCGCCGTCCAAATCAACGGCTCCGGCCTTGTCATCCCGACAAACGCAACCTATACAGACCCGACTTATTTCGAAGGTAAAAAAATTGCTACCTTCCCGCCCGGTTCCATTCAGGACACCCTTCTCAAACAATGGCTTACCGACAACGGTGTGAACCTTTCAAAGGTTGAGATTAAAGGGATGGATTCCGGCGAAGCGCAAACGGCGTTGAAGTCCGGATCTGTTGACGCCGTGTTCTTGCCTCACCCTGCTCCCTCCATCATTGTGAAAGCAGGTGACGGAAAAGTCATTATGGACTCCGGTGAAATGTCTCCTGACCACGCCTGCTGTGTTTTGGCCGTCAGTCAAAAGTTCATCGACGAACACCCCGATGTTGTTGCGGAAATTGTTAAAATTCACGTTGATGCAACCAAATATACAAACGAAAATCCTGAAGCGGCTGCAAAATACTATTCCAATGTGACCGGTGTTTCCGAAGATATTATTCTTCAGTCCATCAGCGAATGGGACGGTGCCTGGATTTCCGACCCGCATGTCATCGAAGCTTATGTCGTTGATTATGCAAAAGCACAATATGATCAGGGACTTGTTCCCAGACAACTGACATCCGAAGAACTCTTTGACATGTCTTTCTATGATGCTTACGTCAACCCCCGATAATTCGATCGGTTGATACCCCTCTTAAAAAACGAATCAAAAACGAACGGGTTGCCTTAACCGGCAATCCGGTTCCTCATTTAATTTTTTTCTGTTTTCAAAAAGCAAAGTTATTTTAAAGTATGTCTGTTTTCAGAGTGTTATCAATTCTTATTTCTCTGAGGTGTTTTTGTGTCCGCTTTCCGCCCGTCCGATTATTCTGAATCCGTTTCAGATTCTTCTCCCGAGTTATTGGCACCGGCAGGAACACTGATTTCATTGCTGGCAGCCGTTCAGAACGGGGCGGACGCGGTCTACATGGGGGCGTCGCGCTTCAGTGCGCGCGCTTACGCGGGCAATTTCTCCGACAGTGAGCTTGCAGCGGGAATCGATTACGCTCATGCGTTCGGAAAGAAAATTTACGTCACGCTGAATACGCTTTACAAGGATGATGAATTGGATGACGTAATGCTCCTGTTTGACGAGCTTTATCGCTACGGCGTTGACAGTGTTATTGTTCAGGATTTGGGTCTGCTTTCAAGGATTGCCGGCCGATATCCGGGGTTTGCTGTTCATGCCAGTACTCAGATGACGGTTCATAATTCTTATCACGCTGCTTTTCTTCAGAAACAGGGTGTTTCACGCGTCGTTCCCGCACGCGAGAATTCTATTCCCGAATTAGCCGAAATTAAAAAAACCGGCGTTGAGGTTGAAACTTTCATTCACGGCGCGCTTTGTATTTGTTACTCCGGCCAGTGTTTGTTCAGCAGCCTTGTCGGCTCACGCAGCGGTAACCGCGGCAAGTGCGCGCAGCCGTGCCGGAAAAGGTACACCTTTTTAACAGGCGGCCGTCCGTTTTCCACGGACGGGCAATACCTTATCAGCCCGAAAGATCTGAACGCCTCTGAAAATATCGGCGCTTTAATTCAAGCCGGGGTTGATTCTTTTAAAATCGAAGGCCGTATGAAAAAACCGGAGTATGTTGCCGGTGTTGTTTCTGTTTATCGGAATTTGATTGACAGAATCCTTTCAAACAGTTCGTTTTCTTCAAAAAAACCAACCACTATCGAAAATGAAAAATTGAAAAAACTTTTCAACCGTGATTTTACGGAAGGGTATTTCCTGAAAAATCCGGGAAATGAACTGATGAGCCGGAAACTGCCGTACAATAAAGGCATTTTAATCGGCAAAATCGTCAGTATTGACCGCAGGAAATTCAATATCACCGTTCTTCTGACTTCCGACTTGTCGGCGCATGACGGCATTTCAATCGGGGATATCGGCAAAAACATGAATTCAACAGAAGACCCGCGCATCGGGTTTACGGTTAAGAAGATGTTCATCGGGCGTAATATCTGCAGCAAGGCGATTTCAGGCGATTCCGTTGAAATTCCGCTTCCTCCGACTGCAGATGACGGTGACAATCTCCCCCGAGTCGGTGATTCCGTTTACAAAACATTCGATTTCGAACTTCAAAAAGATATCTTAAAAACATTCCCGGCTGCAAACGGCAGCGATACGGAACGAGACGCGTTTATTGAACAAACCATTTCAGAAGCCTATGGTCCCGCTTCTCCGGATTCTCCCACTGATGCGGATTTTTATTCTTCTTCAGCCGCTTTTCCGATCTCCGAAATGGTTGAAAAATTGTCTCCCGCTGAATCTGTTCAAATTTCTGTTGCGTTGGAATGCAAAATCGAACCCGGAATGCCTGTTCAAATAACCGCTTACGACCCTGACGGACATCGGGCAGCCGTTCAATCTGATTATATTATAGAAACCGCTCAGAAAAATCCCTTTTCAGAAGCTCAGGCGCGTGATCTTCTTCTCAAACTCGGCGGCACGGTTTACAGGCCGCAATCCGTTGAGATTTCCGTTATCGGTGATTGCTTTGTTCCGGTCGGTGAATTTAAAAATGTCCGCAACAAAGCTTTGCAGGCGCTGTTATATGAAAGAATTAAAGCCGAAAAAAGGCAATCTGCTGTTTCGGCCCCTCCTTCCGAAAATTTTGATCAAACATCCGGTCCCGCCATTCAAAGTTCTCCGGCGGCCCAGGTTTCGGTTTGCGTTTATTCAGAAGACGATCTGGCTGCTGCATTAGAGGCCGGTGCCGACAGAGTTTATGTGGGCGGCGATATTTTTGAAGACCCTCTGACGCATATTGAATACGGCATTACGGCTGACCGGCTTCAATCACTTTCGGGAAAATTATCGGAATCCGATAAAGAGAAAATCTATTTCAAAACCCCTTTTATTACAAAAGAAACGGACTTTGAATTCTTGGGTCAAATCTTTAAAACTCTCAAAGAAATCGGAATTTCGGGAATTTTAGCCTCAAATGTCGGCGTTTATGAGTTTATCCGGTCCGATCCGGTTTATTCAGAATTCTTCAAAATCGCGACAGATGCGGCATTTAATCTTTTTAATTCGGATGCAGTTTCCCTCTTTATAGAAAAAGACGTTTCTTCGGTTCTTTTGTCTCCCGAACTTTCGGTCTCGGAAATCGAACAGCTGATCCGCTCGGGTGTTTTAAAATCAGGGGGAGATCTTCCGCCGGTTGAATGTACCGTTCACGGGAGGCAAAGACTGATGGTAACGGAACACCCGCTTCTTCAATCTCTTCTGAAAGGCATAGATTCGAATGTCTCCCCTAAATCCGGAGAGAATATGCCGTTGTTTGAATATGTTCTCAAAGATTCGAAAAATTATACGTTTCCCGTATTGGTCGATACGGCCGGCCGAAATTATGTTTTTAACTCCCGTGAATTGAACGCTTTTGATCTGCTGCTCCGCCTGCGTGAGGCGAATGTTGCATTTTTCAGGATTGACGGCATCGGGCATACATCCGAAGAAATCGGTTTATTGGTTCGGCGTTATAAGGACGGTTTAAATACTGCGGCCATCAATCCGGAAAACAATTCAAATGACGGCGCAGAATTTACAAAAGGTAATTTTTTGAGAAGCGTTGATTGAATTTTCAAATAATTAATTCCAATGATATATCTTTTTCATTTCTCTTTATATTACAGGCCTTCTCTTATTTTTAT
>CAYUQC010000023.1:0-25438 GCA_964446755.1 uncultured Methanosarcinales archaeon | reverse complement strand
TAACTCGTCTCCAAATCAAAAATTTACTTTTTTTCAAATCGATTTAAAAAATATTTTTTCAAATCAGAATTTGACAATAGATAATTGTTTTTCAAAAAGAAAAAGATTTGTTTTTTTGAACAGTGTATTTTTCGGGCCGGTTCAAAAAAACAAAATGAAAAAATGTTTAAAACCGGTTTCACGGTTTTGATTATTTTAAAATTAAATCAGTTTTCCGATGGGTAAATTTTCTTCACCGCCCAGTTCAATGCCCAACTCTTTGGCATTTTCTTCAAGCATGATATCAACCATTGCCGCAGAAGAAGCAACATATTTTGCGTTCTCGATCGGACCGTAAAGCAGAAAGTTTGCGCCGAGTGCCTGAGCCACCAAGTTCGTTCCGATGTCTGCCGGCAGATAATATTCCTTGGGATTTTCCTGCGTCTTTTTGAATTCGCGCATCCAGTCCCAGGCCGAAGCCGTGTTGTGGAAACCGCCGCCGACCGGATAACCGAGGTGTCCTTTGATCGCCGTGATGCCGCGCATGGAAGCGCCCGCGCCCGAGCCGAGCGGAACGGCGGCCACGTCAATCAGCGGTTTAGAAATCCCGCACATTTTTGAAATCTCCAACAGCCCGCCGGACAGTCCTGTACCGCCTTTTTCCAAAATTTCAATTTTGCCCAGAACCGTCGGATTGACGGCATTGAAAGCCAAAACAATGGAAGCGTTGATTTTGCTTTCCGTCAGCGCTTTGATTTCATTTTCTTCAATGCTGGCATTCACGGAATTGTAAATCGCACGCTCGTGGACACCGATTTCCGTGGCGTAAAGAGCGGCTGCCGCGCGTACTTCACTGTCTGATGAGTCCATTAAAAACGGCGTTTTATCATCAATGTCAATGAACCAGTCAATGTAACTTTTGATGGCTTCGGGCGTTTCGCCGACAAGCTGGTTGGCGCAGGAGACACCCGTTTTGTCGCAGATGTCAAGCTGGTCATTCCATAATTTTTCGGCGGCGGATTTGTCAAAAACTCCTTTATCCGCATCCGTTACGATTTTATGGCGGTTGTAAAACATCGTTCCGATAATAACGGTCGGAACTTCGCCGGGCTGGCCGCCGAAACGAACGCCGCCGATTTCATAAATCTCCTGCTTTTTTTCAAATTTAAACATAATTTAACTCCGATTTCCTGATTTAAAAAGTAAATGAGAAGTAATTGGTCAGTGTGAAAAACAGCGCAACCAGAATAAGCGCTGCAAGAACGCCGTATAATATGCCGACATCTCTGCCGATTTTCCGGCCGGTCCGCTGCGCTACTTCGGCGCGGACAAACTCTACTTTTTCATCCAAACGATCTAATCGCTGCGTGATTTCTTCATATTCCAAAACTGTTTCATCTTCGTTTTGGAATTCAATTTTTATTTCTTCCTGCATCTGAAATCCTCAACCTTATTTTCTTAAATCACTCCGATTAAATGCCAGATGATCAGCGGAATCACCAAAACAAAAACAACCGCTGTTAAAAATCCGGCGATAAATCCGATACGCCGTGTTGTTATAATGCCCGAATCCAATTTTTGGGCGCGTGAAATCAATTGAGAGCGGTAACTGATACTGCTGACCAGTTCATCCAAATAGACCATTCTGTTTCGGATTTCTTGTTTTCTCATTTTCATCACGCTTTCTGCATTATGCCAAAGTTAAAATCATTCCGATGATGGCCGCCAGTAAAATCATCAATACAAATCCGATGACGAAGCCTTCAATTTTTCCGGCTTGAAATCCGGCCTGATATTTATGGTAATCACCGACACCGGCAATTTTCTGGTCCAAAGATTTGAGGCGGGTAATCATTGTCAAAGAGGAAATTTCTTCAACGGACGCGCCCTCGGAAACTGTGCCGGTGTGTTCAAAATCATCTTCTGTTTCATCATTGTTATCATTCGTCTTTTCCTTGACATCCTGAACCAGCGGCGGCGCCGGAAATGCGCCCGGGTCTTTTGCCGTGCATTCTTTGATTTTCTCGGAAATCTCATCGATGTCCTCGACGTTAATCATGTCGATGCATTCAATCTGTTCCATGAATCGGTTCACGGCGTCTTCGGATAAGTTTTCAATATACGGAATCGCCCCTTTCGCGCCGACGATTCTGTTCTTGGAAATGCCGTTCTGATGAAGCATTAAAATCGCTTCGCCGGTAATATGCCCTTTCACTTCGGCACCGCAGACAATCAGGTAGCGGATGTTGGGATTGGAAATAATGTGAGAGACCAATTTTTCGATACCTAAATTTTCTGTCTTGCAGGAGCCGGAGATCGCCGCACCCGCTGCCGTCAATGCCTCGTCATCCAAATGCGAGCCGCAGGTTACGACCGCAACGCATGAGCCTGTGCTGCCTGTTCTGTATTCTCCTTTGAGCATCGGCCAGCCGGCAGCTGCCTGCGGCTTGTTTTCACCGTCCGCCATGTCAGAAACCTCCGTATAAAACACTTAAAAGAAGCAAGGCAGCTCCCGAGAGAATCAGTCCGGCAATCAATCCGTAAAAGAAATTCGTTACGGTCCCGGCGCCGGATGATGTCTTTTCCCTGCCGCGCCATGAGTTGTGAAGCGGTTTGTCGGAAGACAGCGAATCCATTAAACCGTCAACGACACGCTCCGTTTCATCCAGTTTTTTAATCAAAGCGATCATGGAGCGGTTCGGAGCAACATTCTTTTCCTTGGAAATCACCGATGTCAGCGGATCCATGACAAGTTCCGTCTCGGGTGCAATTCGTATCTTCAATTCAAATCCTCCTCGCTGGGGAGCAAGCCTGTTTCCGTAATCTGCCAGGCATCTCTTTTAACATAAGTCCAAAATTTATAATATGCGATAAAAATGAAAACAATTGACATAAAGATTGTGACGGTTGAGCCGATAATGGTTTGAACGCCGATTTCCGGATTCATTCTCCAAAACAAGGCGGCAATTGCAAAAACCAGCAAAAGCACGGACGCGTCCAAAATCGTCAGCATTCTTGTCCGGTCTTTCATTTCATCCGGTCCCAGATTGGCGTTGTAAGCATGGAAAACGGCAACTGCAATTCCAATGAAACCGAGAGCGATGACACCTGTCATAATGTATCCGAATCCGAAAATATTTTGAACGGATCCGATGACAACAACGATCGAAGCAGTCATGGCAAGTGTGCACCCCGCCGTAATTTCAGCGACTCTTTTTTCCATTCCGGGAATATTCATGCCGAGCGTGTTATTGATGAGTTTTCCGCTGATCCAGCCGATCACGAGCGCCAAAGCCGTGCCGATAACGGGACTCCAGATCGTGTTTAAAAAGATTGAAAAAACGGCAATAATACAGGCCAGTCCGATGCCGAACATCCCGACTGACGGAACGCCCGTTCCGAGGCCGTATTTTGAAACTTTGCGGACCGCATCCGCCGCCCAGACGATTGCAGCAATCATTCCGATGCCGGCGGTAAATGCAAACGGCGTATTCATCGCCTCAACAAAAGTAGCGGGACGGAACGGAATCAATAAAGCGATGTAAATTCCGGCAAGACCGGCGATGAGGCCGAATAAAGCCGGTTTTTCAAACAGGAAGAATTTCTTGTCTTCTTTGCCGCTTGTTTTTCCGGCCTTTGCTGATATGTTCATGCACTGCCCCCTATGAAAAATATGAAACGGTTGAATTGAATCATTATATAAAGACAGAGAATGCCGCAAATCAGTGTTATGACGGCCGACACAAAAACCGCTTTTGACAGTTTTTTGAATTTCGGGTCATAAAATCCTTCAATTGTTCCGCCGATGTTGTAAGACGCGATGACCGCGTTGACGAAAAAAAGAGCGATTGACAATATGACGGCAATCGGCATAATTGCAACAAACGCGTTCGGCGGAATCTCAGGTGATTTCAAAAGAGCGGTAAAAATTAACGAGCCGCCGATACCGCCGATGACTCCTCCTGCGATACCGCTGATAAAAGCTGCTGTCGGCACGCCGTGTCCTTCCGTTCCTTTGGAAACGTATGTATCCTGCCTGTCCTTTGTGATCGGATCCCGTGAGGCCTTTCCGGAAGCCGGCGGAATACCGATGCCGTAAATGTAACCGATGTTTGATACCAGCATGACAACACAAATCATAATGGCGGAACCGATGCCGCCGAGCAGGACACAGAGCAGTTCATCACCCGAAAGAATAAACACGGAAACAGCAACCAGAAGTCCGGTCAGACCGGCACCCGCGGCCAGCTGTGTCGTTCCCGTCCCGACACCTGTTGCCTGTGCCATTGCGGCGGGCGCGCCGCCGACGGGAATCAAATGGACGCTGATTGTAATCAGAACGCCGCCGAGTGTGATTAAGAGAAGCAATAATAATTGATACAGCGGATTTTCCGGAAACAAAACGCCCGGCCCGTCTAAAAACATCAGATTCAGTGCGCCCGTCATTCCGTCATCTCCGTCTTTTCTTCTTCGCGGTAAGGACCGAAATTGCGGCGAGCGGATTTTTCCAGATGCCGGTTGATGACAGCGGTTGCCGCAATGAATAAAACGCCGGCGGTTAAGCCGATCCATCCGACCGTACTTCCCCACTCCGGGTTGAATAAAACCGTTATCCATGATGTAATGAATAAAACGGCGGCAAAAGCAATTCCCGTCGTCGGACCGCCGAATTTGGATGAGAACCATGAATTGTCAATGCCGGACCGGATGCCTGATTCCGCTTTTCTGACAATGTTTCCGGAATAGGCTGCATTCACGCCCGACCCGAATTCCAAATTCTGATACAAACGTTCGGCGCCGTACTGGATATCACCGACAGAAGAACCGATGGACCCGACCGTAATGCCGAGAATAAGTGCCAAAAGGGGGACCGGTATCCAAATATCCAGATAAGAAATCATCAAATAACAAATAATCAAAATGCAGGCCGTTGTCATAAAAGCATAAGCGGCAATCACGGGCAGATTGGCTTTGAAAACGTCCATATAAAGCGGCTGTTTAAAACGGCTTTGACTTGCGATTCTTCCGAAAAAAGAAGTTGTTGCCAAAATCATGTGAATCATCATCGCGGCGAGCGAGCCGATGACAATGACGGTGATAACCGATAAATCATAATGAAACTCAAGAGAAACGGCAATCACGGCACCGACAACCGCGGCCAATCCGTTTGAAAGCGGTTCGCCTGAGATCGCTTTATTAAAAAGACGGTGCGGGTATTTCATCTGAGGCGCCAGTTGAACTTGTGAATTCGGATTGCTTTGTGAACCGACAACGGATTCTAAATCCTCGGTATAACCTGCAATTGCGGCAACGGCACCGACAAGTGCCAGCACGCCCATTCCGATCAGCGGGTCCATTCTTCCTTCTCCGTTTATAAACATCTGCCGTTTTGAATTGTCTGCGTTTTTGTTTTCGCAGGTCTAATTCAAACTTCTATTTAATATAATCGCTGAATGATTTCAGCGGCAGCTTACTCTCCGATTCTTATGTTTGTGTTTTTGAACGGACACGCAATTTAATATATCCCGTCTCCTTTTACTTCTTCATGAAATTCGGTGTTTCGACATTTGCGGGTCCGCTTTCCGAATTGGACGGTTTGGCGGATTCCATTGAACTTTACATTCCCAAAATGAATCTTTACAAAGGTCGGGAGCTTCAGACAGACCGCTTAGATGCTTTTTTTGATTCATTTTTTTCTTACGATTTTTACTGCTCGGCACATGCGCCTTATTTTCCGGACCCCGAAGGGGAGCATCCGAAGGAACTTGCCGTTGATACGGCAAAAATGGATGAGTCAGATTTTCAGCTGATGTTTGAGTCATTGGATATCGCCGCCCATGCCGGCGCGGATGTTTTGGTTGTTCATCCCGGCCGGATCACGGAGGGCGGCGCTCATAAATCGTTCGGCCGTATGATTCAGAATTTAAAACGGCTTGCGGAATATGCCGAAGATGTCGGCGTCATGATCGGATTGGAAAACAAAGAATACACGGATCCGCTGAATTTGTGCTGCCGTGCCGAAGAGCTGGCGAAAGCGGTCGATTTGGTGGATTCCGATTATCTCGGCGCGACGTTGGATATCGGCCACGCAAACCTGACATGCGGCGGTGACCAGCAGAAACTTGCCGGATTCGTTAAAACGATTTCACCGCTGGTGGTTCATGTTCATATCCATGACAATCACGGTGTCGATAACGGCCGTTACGGCGGGGACGAACACTATGCGCCCGGGCAGGGAATTATTGATTATTCCGTTCTGCGCGGTCTCGGGAATTATGATGAAACTTTCAATCTCGAAGTGTTTTCCGTCGAAGAATTCCGGGCAGGGAAGGAGTTTTTCAAAAACAGGCTCTCGGAATTTTGGAATTTTTGACGAAAACGAAAATTTAATTATGAAAACGGCTGTTTAATGATTACAACCCGAAGGATTTGACAAAAATGATGAAAGATGAAGGCAGGCTCGTGATTTGGCCGGCTTATTTGGATAAGGAAAGAACCCGCGCCGAAGGCCGCATTATTTCAAAGAAAAGTGCCGTCTCCAAGCCGGAGTTTGATGAAATCGTCAAAGCCGCCCAGAATTTGGGATTTTCCCCGGTTCCCGAAACCGATAAATCTTATCCCCGCTCCTGGTGGGAAAAAAGCGGCCGCGTTATGATCAATAACACAGACGCCAAAAACGACTCCGTCCGCAAAATCGCGGCTGAGATTAAAAAAATCAGAGGGAATTAAACTCTTTTACAATTTATTTTCATTATTTTTATTGTTCTGTTATCATTGGGAAGAATACAGGAATGCAATTATAATGAGATTTTTTAAGCCAGCTTGGATGAACGGTTATAAAAAGGACAAGGCTTTAAAAGAAGTCGAAAAAGAAACAGACCAAGCGAAACTGACTGAAATAGCAATAAAAGCAGCGCATCCTGTTGTCAAAAATGCGGCGGCCGAAAAACTGACAGATCAATCTTTTCTTTTAGAGGCGGCGGTACGTTCTATCAATTACGGCGGAAATCCGATCGCTGTCGGAAAGCTGACAGACAATTAGGCTTTGGAATATTTCGCTCAAAACGGCAGTCCTTGTGCCCAAATCGCAGCATTAGAAAAAATAACCAACCAACTCATTTTAGCGGACAAAGCGAAAAACGGCTATGACGTAAATGTACGCATAGCAGCAATTAAAAATCTGACAGACCAATCTGTTCTTGCAGATGTTGTAAAAAATGATACTCATCAAATTGTCCGTGAAACAGCGTTGTGGAAAATAAAAGACCAATTTTTACTTGCGGATATCGTAAAAAACGCCAATGACGAAAGAACAATGATAATGGCGAAAAATCGGCTGAAAGATAAGTCTATATTGGAAGACATTGAAAAAAATGCTGTATGCGGCGGCATTTGGAAAAACCACAATTTTGTTTATGAATCTCCGTACCATGTCGGGAACACCGGATTCGCGGAAAGGAAAGCCAAATGTACAAGATGCGGCCATTCTGAAACACAGAGTTACGGCTATGATGACTCTTGGTAAGTAATTTATTTCTATACAGAAACATTTTTTTCAAACATAAAAAATAAAAATATATTACAATTCATTCATTTTTAATTCATAAACCGGAATACCGTCTTTGGTCGGCGGCGTCAGCCAGTCAATGATTTTTAACAGCGCATCCGGCGTTTCCGTTTCAATTTCCAAATAAACGGAACCCAGCGGTTCGGTGTCGGCGGGGAAACTGAGATGTTTCATCAATGCCGCCTGTTTGTTAAGTGCCACAAGAGTCCGGCAGCCGCTTTCATCCGTTCCCTCTTTGAAAGCGGTGTTTGCGGTATCAATGATTTCTTCTTTCCGGATCAGATAATGAATTCCCGAAAGCAGTTCCAAATTCCCGTCAATGGTTGCGGTCTGCTTTATATTTTCGTCTTCAGAATCCTTTTTTCCGAAGACTGCATGAATCTCTTCGCTTTTGGGCCGGCCGAAGTTCGCCATATTGGAAACCGCCGCTCCGACTTTTTCAGGGTCTTCCGTCCTGTAAACGGGAGCAAAAAATGTCACTTTCGCATTCAGCATATTCATCCCGATTATTTGCTTTCTTCTTCGGCAACCATTTCTTCAAACAGACCGCGGATGTTGGCGCGGTAAGTTTCTAAGGTGGATGTGTTTTCTATGATCCGGTCGGACGCCGCAATCGCTTCACCCATGCCCCATCCGATTTCACGCGTGTCGCGTTCTTTGAGCTGTTCGATGTTGTCCATGTCGTCTTCTCTTTTGCGGGCTACAATCCGGTCAAACCGTTCCTCAATCGGGGAGTCGATAGCGATTGAAACCAGCATGAATCCTTTTCCGAGATGTTCTTTGAAATAATCCACTTCGGCGATTCCGCGAACACCGTCGATGACGAATACTTTGGAAGGATTTTCTTTCATTTTCTCTTCAATCATCACCATGCATCTTTTGGCAATGGCGTCCATTCCTTCTTTCTCGCGCAGTTCGTTGGCGATTTTACCGCCGTCGGCCGGGTCTGCGCCGCGCAGTTCGACTTCTTTCCGGATCACATCACCCATGGTAACGACGGGGATTCCCATTTCTCTCGCAACATTAGAGGCTTCGGATTTACCGGAAGCAGGCATGCCGACAAAAGCAATAATTCTCAATTTATTTTCTCCTGAAATTTAACTTATTGTTTCGGAAAATAAAGCTGTCATTCATTTTAAAGCATCCCCTTTCCCTTAAAACAAAGATAAATAGAAGAAAATCTATTGGTAACGTCGTTGAGGCTGTTTTATGTTTTATGATTTTAACCCGAAAAAGCCGGCTTTGTTTTTGGCGCCGATGGCGGATGTCACAAATCCGGCGTTCCGTTTTGTTGCTCATACATGCGGCGCGGATTTCACCTATACGGAGATGATTCACTCCGACGGCTTCAATTACGGTGATCCGTACGCTAAAAATCGGGGCTTTTCAATCGGCGGCGTTCCTTACGGCATTCAGATCGTCGGCAGCGATTCCGAATCCATAGCAAAAGCCGCCGCAGGTTTGCAGGATTTATTTTCTCCGGCAGTCCGCGTGATTGATATTAATATGGGATGCCCGTCTCCGCCGATTACTAAGACGGGATGCGGCGCGGCTTTAATGGCGCAGGATTCCGGCGCTGACAATCATCCGGCATCTATTGTCCGCCGCGTTTGCGAAACGATTGAAACCCCGGTCACCGCTAAAATCCGGATTTATAAAGATAATGAAAAAACCCTGCGTTTGGCCAAATCTTTGGAAAATGCCGGCGCTTCCGCTATTACCGTTCACGGGAGAACGCGGGATCAAATGTATTCGGGAAATGCGGATTGGAATATCATTGCCGAAATCAAAAAAGAACTGTCCGTTCCCGTCATTTTGAACGGAGATATCACAGATGAAAAATCGCTTCAAGCGGCCATGGATTTAACGGGCTGCGACGGCTACATGATCGGACGCGGTGCTATCGGAAACCCCCGCATTTTCCGGCGGCTGAATTATTATTTGGAAAACAGTGAATGTGAGAATCCCTCGATTCCGGATGAATTTGCGGACCGCGTCGACGATTTAAGCCGTTACCTTTCCTGTCTCAATAAATACAATCTGCTTCCGCATGTCAATATTCGGGCGCATGCGCAATGGTTTACGAAAGGTCTGCCGTATTCGCGGGAAATGCGGCTGAAGATCAACGATCTTCATAAGGATATCAAAATCCGGTATTTTTCGGATGACGAACTTGCCGAAGAAAGGAATGCGCTTGCTTTTGAAATTATTAATATTTTCAACGAATACAATGAAAAATGTATGCGGGAATCTCATGAACAAATCGGCGGCAACGTTTCGATTTGACAAACATTAAAATGTAAGATTTTCCATATTCGTAATAGCTACTATGTCTGTTCCGCTTCCGCAGCCGTTCATCCGCCGGTATCTTCCCGACGATAAATACAGTATTCTGATGCTTGAAGCGGAGGCTTTTAACGAACACAACCCGTATGAATACATCAATTTTTATGAAGTCTTCCGCGATGGTTTTTTTGTCTGCGCCGTCGGTCCGGACGTCGTCGGCTTTATTGTCGGTTACGCACTTTCGGAATCTGAAGGACACATTTTTTCACTGGCAGTCAGCAAGTATTACCGGAACCGGGGCATCGCCGAGCTTCTAATTGATCATATATGCACTTATTTTCTGCTCAAAGGGCTGCAAAAAGCGTCGCTCGAAGTACGTGTCAGCAATCAGCCGGCGATTAATTTGTATACAAAACTCGGTTTTTCAACGGCGTGGGTGGAATCACAGTATTATTCCGACGGCGAAGACGGTTATGTCATGATGGCGAATCTGAACTCTTATTTTTTCAAAAAAGAGCAGATCAAAATTTTCGGCAAACCGGATAAAAGGGAACGCAAAGGAGTGAACTAATCTGCCGTTTATTCCTCTGTTTTTTTGACGACTCATTATATAGTTTTAAACCGTGTACCTTATTCGGAGGATTCTGAAATGATCGGCGACCATTTGGGTTTTGAACAGCGTGCCCGTTTTTTGAAAAGCAACTTGTGCGATTTACCGGAGTTCGGAAAACAGGATCAAATAACGAACGGTTTATTTTCTCTTCGCGGGATTTTGGAGCAAATTTATAATGATCCTGCACGTTATTCCGCCGCCGACCCGCTGGAAAGTTACCATAATATGACTTATACAACTCTTTTCTTGTACGCGGCGGGCGTTGCCGGCGTCTTAAGAGCCGATGAAACCGGATTGTCTTTAATCTTAAACAAAACCGATTTCAAAAAAACTTTCAAGAAAACCTCTCTTCTGCCGTTTGAAGCACTTCCGAAATACGGGGTTTCATTTCGTTATTTCAAAAACGGTCAAACCGTTTCCTCATATAAAGCATGTGATTCGTTCGCCGTTCATTTTGAAAACCCGAACACAGCTGCTGCATTAAATGCCGTTTCCGAGAATTTCAGCGGCGTTGATGCCAAAACCGAAACCGCCGATTCCATTGGTATGTTTGAAAAAGCGGATTACAGCAGGCTTTATCTGAATAAAAAAGAACCGCGCGAATCTGCCGACCCGCTCCGGAAAGATATTGTCCGTTCCGCCGGCGGGAAAAAAGAGGTTTACATCCGTTTGGCGGAGGGGCTTTTGAGCCGCAGGCTTTCAACAGCCTGTTATTATAACCGGTATTGCTGTCCCTGCTGGAACGTTAATTTCATGATGAAAAAAACAATGGTCTGCAAACTGATGATTTTTGACGGCTATATCGTTTTGAATGTTCCGGTTCCTTTGAAAGCTGCCGAAGAAGTTATTTTGAACCGGCGGGAATATTCTCCGTCCGTCCGGAACGCAGTTGAAAAGTTTGACTGCATTCATTGCGGAAAATGTAAGAATGAAGAGAACATTCGACTTGTTGACGGCGTTAAATTATGTTCGGGAAGAGCTGAAGCCCGGACTGTTTACATGGATTTGGATTCCGTCGAAGATTCAAAAAGTATTGTGTCAATTATCGGGAAATTTTAAATGAGGGTCAAGGGGAGTTTAAATGAAAGATTTAACGGCAGCGCCGCCGCAGGAAATTCAGGATTTTTACAACAAAGCGCTTTTTTACGCGGCTGAAGCCCATAACGGGCAGCTTTACGCCGGCTTGCCTTACGTTATTCACGTCTGCATGGTCGCCGACGAAGTTCTCGCCGCGGACAGAGACGAGCCGCTTGACGATCTCAAAAATGTCGTTCAAGTCGCTCTCCTCCATGACGTTTTGGAAGACACGCCGATCACCCGGAAAAAAATGCTTCAACACTTTCAGCCGCAAGTGGTTCACGGCGTCGATCTGCTGACCAAAAAAGAAGGCCTGGCGATTCCCGATTATCTCCTCAAGATTCAGGACGGCGGCATCGACGTTTCAGCGGTTAAAATGTGCGACCGAATTGTTAATCTTCAGCGGCCTCCGGCACATTGGGGTCTGGACAAGATTGAAGAATATTATGACGAGTCGATTCTCATCTTGGAAATTCTCGGCGAAAACCATGATTACGTTTCAAGAAGGCTGGACAAAAAGATTGACTTGTATGAAAAGATGTTTATGAAAAAATAAAATCGGATATTTTTATCTTTTCTTCAGCTCTTCAATCTCTTTTTCCAGTTCCGAAATCCGTCTGGCGTATTCTTCATGAACTTTACTGATTTCCCCGCGGTTCGCTTCAATCTTCACATCTTCTTTTTCAACATCGGATTTCCGGGCGCCGACCATGGCAAAATAAATGGTCGCGGTACCAATCAATCCGGTGACGGCAATCATCAGCGCCTGAAGATAATCGGCCAGGTCAAACGGTTCGTTAATGGCAAACGCGGTAATGAAAATGATAAGTTCGGCGGCAAACAAAGCATAACCAAGGACAAGAGGAAGATAACCGATTTTCAGAATCTTTTTAACATTTTCATTGTCAATCGTGTCGGCAAGGTAAACGATGATGGCGCCGGCAACCAAGAAAACAATGCTCCAAAAGAGGCGGGCTTTATGGAAACCGACATCTTCGTGACTGAGGATAAAATAAGCGATAATCCCGATAACGACAACAACGATTGTGAAAAAAGACAAATGTTTCCAATTGATCAAATCTGTATATTTTCCCATGAAACCACCGCGGAACCAAAAATAACAGTAAAAATATAATTTCAAAAGAGTATTCGGAAATATAAACTTTATTTAAAAAAGAAAAAATGAAAGAAAAAAAATCAAAAAAAGGAATGATAAGTGAAAATCACTTATCGAGTCCGTATTTCGCGATGTTTTTGTCGGCAAGCTGCTGAATCTTTTCGACTTCCTTGTCGCCGCCTTCCATCTTGAAAAGGTGTTTGAAACGGGATTGCGCTTTCAAGTATTCTTCGACCGGTTTCGGATCTTTGATTTTCTTGACGGCAGTCACTTCGCCGTTTTCAATCTCATAAAGCGGCCAGAGGCAGCAGTCGACAGCCAGCTTTGCGATTTCGATCGTTTTGGACGAATCGAATCCCCATCCGGTCGGGCAGGGCGCATGGGCGTGAATGTAAGTTGAACCGACAGTGTCGGCAGCTTTCTTGACTTTCTTCATCATGTCGTTCGCGTAACCGATGGACGTGGTTGCCACATACGGCGAACCGTGGGCGACCATAATGGCCGGCATATCTTTCTTGTTGGTATTGTTGCCGTAAGATTTGCTTCCGGCCGGACTTGTCGTCGTTGAAGCGCCGAACGGCGTACCGCTGCTGCGCTGAACACCCGTGTTCATATAAGCTTCATTATCGATACAAACGTAAGTGATGTCGTGGTTGCGTTCAAATGCGCCGGACAAAGCACCGATGCCGATGTCCATTGTCGACCCGTCACCGCCCATACCGATCACTTTGGTGTTGCCTTTGCGTCCCATCGCAATGAGGGCCGCTTCAACACCGGACGCGACAGCGCCGCCGTTTTCGAATAACGAGTGAATCCACGGCACGTTCCAAGCAGATCTCGGGAACGGGGTTGTCATCACTTCCAAACAGCCGGTCGGGTTCACGACAATGCAGTCGGGGCCGACGGCCATTAAAACGTATTTGGCAGCCAAAGCGTCACAGCATCCGGCACAGCCGTTGTGGCCGGCGGTCAATAAGTTGAAAGGCTGATTGTCACTCACAGCAATTCCTCCTTCACTTCGTTGAATTGAGATTCAACGTCAATCTTTCCTGTTTCCGCAACTTTCTTCGTCGCTTCAATAATTTCTTTGATGTGGTCCGGACGGATATCGCGGCCACCGTGACCGACCATGTAGCTGGTCATCGGAATTCTGGTCGGCGTGTTGTACAATCCGGCTTTG
Organism: uncultured Methanosarcinales archaeon; assembly: GCA_964446755.1. Classification (GTDB taxonomy): domain Archaea; phylum Halobacteriota; class Methanosarcinia; order Methanosarcinales; family Methanosarcinaceae; genus Methanimicrococcus. Next base: position 11,619 of record CAYUQC010000023.1, on the reverse strand, counting down.
ATTTCCGTGAACAACGCGCCTTCATTTCTGCCGATTGAAATGTCTTTTTCAACGACAACGACTGCTTTTGCATTCTTCAAAGCGTTGTTGATGGCTTCCGTCGGGAACGGTCTGAATGCGCGAACTTTCAGGACACCGATTTTTTCGCCGTTTGCACGGTATTCGTCAACGACGTCTTTGATTGTTCCGAGAAGAGAACCGAATGAAACAATGACAACTTCGGCGTCATCCAGTTCGTACCCTTCGATCAAGCCGCCGTAATATCTTCCGGTGATTTTCTTGAAATCGTCGGCCGCCTTTTCAATAATCGGAAGCGCATTTTTCATGGCCTGTTCCTGCATGTATCTGAATTCCGTGTAAACGGACGGATCACCGAGCGTACCGAAAGACATCGGGTTTTTCGGGTCCAGGAAAACATCCGGTTTAAACGGCGGGAGATATTCATCCGCTTCTTTCTGATCCATCAGAACAACCGGTTCGTAAACGTGGGATAAGACGAAACCGTCCATACAAACCATGATTGGCAAAAGAACTTTTTTATCTTCGCAGATTTTGAAAGCCTGAAGGACCATGTCGGCGGCTTCCTGCGTGTCTTCGGCGTAAAGCTGGATCCACCCCGAATCGCGTTGCGCGATGGAGTCCTGCTGATCGTTCCAGATATTAATCGGAGCGCCCACGGCGCGGTTAACGACTGTCATCACAATCGGAAGTCTCATGCCGGCTGCGTTGAACAGCGCTTCGTGCATCAAGAAGAGACCCTGCGATGTTGTTGCCGAATATGTCCGGGCGCCGGTTGCGGAAGCGCCGATTAAAGCGGAAATGGCTGAAAATTCGGATTCCACATTAATATATTCACAGCCTGGAATGTCACCGTCTGCCATGAACTGGGAGAGGTCTTCCACGATGTGGGTCTGGGGTGTGATCGGATATGCTGAAATGACTTGCGGGCGGGCGGTCTTAGCGGCGTGCGCGACGGCGTAAGATCCTTCCACGACAGTCATCTTAGATTTATCGTTCGGGTTGACTGCCATTATTTTTCCTCCAAAGTCATCACAATAACATCTTTCGGGCATTCGTTGGCACAAATACCGCATCCTTTACAATAATCATAATTGGCTTTGTACAAGCACTTTCCTTTGTCGTTTGCGGTTGACGCATCCGGATAAATGCACATGTCCGGGCAGGCGACTTCACAAATCGCGCAGCGGATGCATTTTTCATAATCAAAGACCGGCATGAATGTTCTCCAGCCGCCGGTTTTGTTTTCCATGGCCGTTCCGGGTTCGCAGACGGCACCGATTGTGACCTTCATTGTCCCATCTCCTTTGAAACGAAATCATACGCGATGCGGATGGCTTCCGCATTCTTTTCGCCGACTTTTCCGGCGAATCTTTCTTTGACGGCTTCCTGAATGGATTCGACAGCCACTTCACCCGTGGCGGCTGCGAATGCGCCGAGCAGAATCGTGTTCACGATCGGAACGCCGATGACATCCATTGCGATTTTGGTGGCGTCAACGGTCATGATTTTGGCTTTTGTGTCCAAATTTTTAAAAGAGTCGGCGGATTCTTTTGTGTTGATAATTAAAGCGCCGGTTTCTTTGAGGCCGCCGGTAACGTTGACGACGTCAAGAAGGGTCGGGTCCTGGACAATAACATAGTCCGGTTCATAAATTTGACTTCTGATACGAATCGGCGCATCGTCGAGGCGTGTAAAAGCCTGAACCGGAGCGCCGCGTCTTTCCACACCGAAAGCCGGGAAGGCCTGGCTGAATTTGCCGTCTGTGAAAGCGGCAATGGAAAGAAGTTCGGCGGCTGTGACGGATCCCTGACCGCCGCGTCCGTGAATTCTGATTTCTTTCATTGTGGTAACCTCTAAGTGATTAAATCAGGCAGATTTTGGTTTTAAGATTGGTATACGAAAAATCGACGACCAAAGGTCAACCGATAATTCCGCAGTTAAATTTTTAATTAAATGCAAAAATGAACAAGCAGCGAGAGTTGCTTACATAAAAGGTAAATAAGAATTCAAGCCTCAAACCGATTCGTTTCCGGTCAAGCCTGATCCGAAATCCCTGTACACATAACTCCGTTTTTCCCTCTCTTGGTTGCATTTCTGCAATTATTTTCAGATACCTTTTTTTGATTTTTTGATATCTAATAATAATGACAAATCCCTAAATTCTATATTTTCTTATTAAGCTTTTGGTAAAGTTAACATTCAAATTACAAATAGAAGGTTTACAATTAATAGATTGAATCAATTGACTAAATGTATTATCTATTAAAAATATTTATTAATTAGTTTTATTCTCTCTCTAAAATTTATCTTTATGAGATAATTCTCTACTCATTGGTTTCATTTTTATTATTGGCTCTAGGTCCTGTTTTTGTAAAGCCTGCTGTTATCGAAAATATGGGATAGGTTTATATACTCGCAATTACTTTTAATTTTAAACTAATTGTTTAATGATATATTATATGCTTATTTATAAAAAAACGATAGTTGAGTTAAAAAACAGAAGTAAATTAATGGGAGTTGAATTAAAAATGATTATGGCTTTTAAGGCTTGGAAAAAATTCTCGATATTTGTTTTGGCGTTGCTTATTTTAAGTGCCGGTTTTGTCGGCCCGGCAGGTGCAAACACGCCCGCCCCCGGTACTTACGATCCGGCACATGTATCAATCGCACATTATTATGACGGAATGATGGATGAAAGTTCTGAAGTGTATTCATTCAGTTCCCGTGATGTCTACCCCGGAGAGCAGCCGCTGCCGGATTGGAGCTGGACGAAAAAAGGAACTTATGAAGTTAAAGGTATGGAAATCAGAGATCTGACTCTGAATGTGACAACAAATCATTGGCTTTTTAATGAGTCAGCCTCAAAATATGATTTGTATTCCTCCGAATCTTCTTCAGAATACTACGCTAAAGATGCTTACGGAAACGGATACAACTATATCTCAGGTTATGCCCTCTATGACGACGGTTACGGGGGATGCGCCATCAACGGTGTTCCTTTAAACGGCGCCGATAATTTTAATGTTCAAGATTTCAAAAATGTAACTTTCAATTTCTATTACGGCGGCAGCAAAACCTCAGAGTGCGTCGAAACTGATTTCGAATCCGATTATGAAACCATCGCAATCGGAGAGAGATATACATTTGAAGAAGGTCACAGATATCAATTAAACATTGAATACGAAACAATTCTCAATCCCGGTCCTTACGCTTACCTTCATGTCATTCACAATTATGACGGCATTATTGTGACTGATATAAACAGTTTGCAGGACTGTGAAGAAATCAATGCCGACCGCATTTCGGCCGGTAATTACGACTTCAGCGGCAGAATTGCGCCCGAATATTACGACCACGAATACATTGTGGATTCCGTTTCACTGCATTATGAGGCTGTACCGGTGGAGATCGGTTATTCTGACGGCAATAACTATACTTATAATAATGAAACAATGGTTGCCGGTGATTTATTCAATGCTTCGAATCACTCATCAGTCGCCTACAATAATGTGACGGGAATACCTGATCCTGGTCAAACAGTTGCCGACTTTTTCTCTCCGAAAGTAATTGAAGAAAATCCATATACGCCTGTTGAGCTCAAAGTTGACAAGAGTCTTTACTCTCTGTGGTATACTTTTGTGACAGCTGCAGTCGGTCCGTTTGTTGAACCTCAGATTACTTATCTCAGGGACCAACCGGTTGAGATTGACAACAATCTCACATTCACGGATGATTATAAATATAACTTTGAAGAGGGACTGCACTACGTTTTAGTCATTAACTACAAATACGGTTTCCCGATTACGCATCATTATGCCGACGGAAACGGCGAAGAAATCTTTACGGAAGGTAAAGTTGCCGTTTACGATACGCCCACAGAATTATACGGTTGGAAACGGGACAAACAAGATTATAATCTTGTCAGAATCGAAGTGATTGAATCAAAGAACTGGCTGAATGTCAGGGATTATTCCTCCAGCTGTGCGACCGACCAATGGACGAACGGCGGAAATATACTTCTTTCATCCAAAAATTATACCGTTCTCGAAGAATATTCCTTCCCCGTTTACAATTTCATCAATTATGATGCTTGGTACTCATATAACCAAAATGAATCGGATGAACCTTGGGATGACGACAGGTCTTGGAACGCATTTGATGTATTAGTGATGGAGTCCGGAAAGAACATTTTGAATATGTTCTATAACAACAATGCCGTTCCAACAGCCATTTCAACGATCGCTTCCGGAAACAATTATATCCGGACGATTTGGGATGACAAAGCGCCCTTTGATCCGTCAAACCCGAAAGGGGACCGGCTGAACAATGCAAAATACATTTTTGCGGAAGGAAAAATGTATGAGGTTCATTACTACTACGTGAAAGGCACACCTCAAACATTTACATTAACTTATGATTCAAACGGTGCCGATAATCCTGAAGAAACACCTGTTGACACCACAGCTTATCCGGCAGGATCTTACGCAACCGTCCGCTTCCAGGGTGATTTGGAAAAATCCGGATATGAATTTATCTGCTGGAACGAAGAAGAAGACGGCAGCGGAGAATCTTATTATCCGGGTATCGGATTTGCCGATAAAGTTTTGATGGACAGCGACAAAACGGTGTATGCCGTTTGGGGCAAACCGCTTTCTGTTCCTTTGAAACATGAATACAGCTATTATGATTCCTATTACGGTGACTGGAATGCAACAACAACAGAAACCAAAACAGTGACAACACAAATTCCTGTTTCTTTGGAAGATTGGTACGTCCCTGAATATAATGACACTTACTTCAGTATTGAAAAAGTCGTCATTCAAGAACGTCAGGGGAATGCCGTGAGTGAAACTGTTATCGATACATATGAGGCAAACGATCTGCCAGTGCTGTTTACTTTTGAAAACAATCACGAATACAGTGTTATAATCTATTATACAAATCAATATATATATAATACATACAATGTGACTTATTTCCCCAACACCGCTAACAGCGGCGATGTACCGGTTGACTCTTTGAATCCTTACCTTTACAATTCATTTGTAACAGTTTTGGACAATTTCGGAGCTGCGGGAGACGGTGAGGATATCTTGAGAAAAACCGGCCATACATTTGCCGGATGGAATACAAAAGCTGATGGTACAGGGTATTCCTATTCTGCCGGAGACACTTTCCGTATTCGGGATGAAGTAATAAATGACGCTTGGGACGGCGTCGATCTGTATGCTCAGTGGGTGCCCTCGGGTTCTTACACGGTGACTTATATGCCGGGAGCGGCCGGATCTTCCGCAACTGGAATGCCTGTTCCGTCAATCGTTATTGCCGAAGGCGGAGAACGGTTTGATATTGCCGGTATGCCTCCTGCTTGGTCAGGATATTCATTTGAAGGATGGCTGAACAGTGACGACGGTAATATTTACGGTACCGGCACCCAATTTATAATGCCTGATGAAAATGTTGTTCTGACGGCTCAATGGAAACAGGGCATCGATACTGTCTATTCCGTTACCTATGACCCGGGTCTTGCCGGAATCTTTGTATCGGATATGCCTGATCCGCTGACGGAAATTGTTATCGCAGGAGATATATTTGATATTGCCGATACGGAACCTTCCTGGCTCGGCTGTACATTTGACGGCTGGCTCAGCAGTTATGACGGCGAAGTTTATAACTCCGGTGAAAATTTCACGGCGCCTGCGGATAATGTTGTTCTGACAGCACAGTGGATTATGGACGGCGCAAAATATACCGTTGTTTATCACTCAAACGGTGCAACAGGTAATGTTCCCGTCGATGATGTTCAGTACAATGCCGGTGACTCAGTGACGGTCAAACAAAAAGGAGACTTAAAGATGACCGGTTACACGTTTAAAGGATGGAACACGGAAATGGACATAACGGGTACAACGTACCAGCCCGGAAATACATTTAACATCTTCAGCGATACCGACCTTTACGCTCAGTGGGAGAAGGATAACGGAACCAATCCGCCCGGACCCAAACCGAAGCCTGACCCGAAACCGCCGGAGAATTCAGCAAACCCGCCGGCTTATGAAGATGATGTTCCGACGGACAGCAGTTCGGGTTCACCCGGATACGGTAATATTGTTTTCCCGCTTCTGATCGTCTTTTTGATCGCAGCTCTTGCCTTCTTATATGTCAGATGGCAGAGAAGAAGAACACAGATTAAAAACGGTAAAGTGTAAGGTTATTGAATTCAAAATTCAATAACCCATTATTTTTTAATTTCATCTCATTATTTTGAAAAACAATCTTTTTTTAAGAAATCTCTCCGATTTGATTTTGTTTTTGTCTCTCTCATCCGTGTATTTTTTTCATTGTTTTTTCTGCAAGCGAATATTTTGAAAAGAAGTATATATCACCAAACTTTTATTATTCTATACTTTCTATAAAGAATCTATAAATTTTATAATTATTAGGGGTTGAATTGAAAAATGACGATGACTGTAAAGTCTCTTTGGAAGAAATTCTCAATTTTTGTTTTAATTTTGGCTGTTCTTTTTTCTCTGGCAGGAACAGCGGGCGCTTACATCGGTGTTGTTGAAATTACGGTTGAACATTATTATGATAATGACCCTCCCGTAGTTGTTCTGGAAAATTTTACACAATCCATTTATGGGACGCCTGTGATTGATTTTGCAGATACGAAGGGCGGTTCTTATACTGTTACCGGCACGGAAGTTTATAAGCCGACATTTAATGTCACTGTCAATGCCGTTTTAATTCAACCCCAATACTCCCAAGGCAACGATATGTATACAGGAATTACCGGATATGATTTACAGAGCATACCGCTTCAAAATACAGCGGCTGTCAGTCCGGACGCATCATTCAGCAGTAACAAACCGGCTGATTCTGATGTATTGGACAAAGATAATTCCGGTTTTACATTGAGGATTTTCTCTCTCGGAAATAATGACGTTGAAATTGATGCAGTGACAGGTGAAGCGACAATTTCCTATTATTATTTCTCTTATTTTGAAGAAGACGTCGCATACTATCCCGGCGGCGCAAATGCCATTAAATCCGGATTAGAAAGCGTGTGGGACGGTTCGAATGAAAACACTTATGAAATGTTTCCTTTTGACGGCTCCGTAACCATTGATGATCTTTACGATTTTAATCAAGGTGAGGTTTTAAGGATCTACTATGAATCCGGCACGCCTTCTTATGCTTATGTCCACACCATTCACAATTATGACGGTGTCATCATCGGGGCGGATGATGACGACAACTGTATCCGTGATGAAGATAAAGTAACAGCCGACACGCCGGTTAATTTAGGAGACCGGATTGCCGCTGAATATAATAATATGGAATACGCCGTTGAATCCATTACGATTCAATATGAGACAACCCGTTCAGGTTATTACGGAAATGTTGAGGTTTATTCAGCGGATGATTGGGTACCGTATTCTGAAGTGATGGTCGTCGGTGATACTTTCAGTACCGCAGAATTCATCAACAGAACAACTTATCCGGAGACCGATAAAAAAATCAGTGAATATTTCGGAGAAAAAGGCCTCTCTTTGGTGAATTATATTCAATCCGTTACACGTGATTTTTTTGCTTCATTGGAATTCAGTGCCACTTATCCGATAACCGGCGGACCGATTACTTACTTTAAAAATGAACGGGTTGAAATTGAAAATACACCGGTAAGCCTGCTCGATTTTGAAAACCCGACGTATACCTTTGACGAAAACCTGCATTACATCATGACAGTCACATACAAGTCCGGCGTTCCCGTCACACATCACTATGACGACGGCGGCGGCGAGAAGATTTTTGAAGAAGGAAAGATCGTTGCTTTCGGAACACAGACTTTTGTTGAAGGCTGGAACCGCACCGTATATGAAGAGGAAACGTATGTTTTGGAAAGAATCGAAATCGTCGAAGCTGCCGACACTTTAAGCGTCAGGCATTATGATGACGGGTACAATTTGATTGAAAAAGATAATTATACGGTTTTTTCAGGCCAAAACATTCCTGTGTATTCATTGTCCAAATATTTCCCCGATCATCCCGGCTTGTATTTTACGGGTTCTTATAATACAAATACTTCCGATGATCCCTCAGAGGATGAACGTGTCAGTAAAGCTTACCATGAAGTCGGTCCCGGCTCAAATATTTTAAATTTATTTTATTCTGTGACAATCCAATCTTATTATGTGATCGTTTCTCCGGATAACAGTTATAAAAGATCAGTTTGGACAGGCAGTGATATGCCCGATGCAAACTGCACGTTTGCGGAAGACAAATATTACGAAGTTCATTTCTATTATGTAAAAAGCGGCACAGCTGCTGATTATAAAGTAACTTATGACGGTAACGGCAATACCGCCGGAACTGCTCCGGTCGATCCGCTCAGTTATCCGGCCGGCTCATACGCAACCGTTCTTTTCCACGGGGATTTGGTGAAAACAAACGCCGAATTCAGTCATTGGAATACAGCCGCCGACGGCAGCGGCGACAGTTATTATCCGGGTGTCAGTTTTGCGGACAAAGTATTGGTGAACAGCGACGTTACGCTGTATGCCCAATGGGCCGGCGACATTCCCGTCACGCACTTCTATTACACAAACGGTGTCGAATCCGCTGAAGGCCCGGAATACAAATCGGTTACGTGGGATACGGATACGTATATGACTGAATGGCCGGTCGCCGATTTCCCGAACGAACATTTCAGTAATCCGGACCTTGAAGAGTTTTACCGTGTTGATAAAATTGTTATCCGCGAAAAAGGATCCTCTGAACCGGCAAGCTGGTGGGTTATCAGGCATTTCAGAGACGAAATGATCGGTACACAATTTGACGGTTCAAACACAACGATTGTCTACGATTCAACAATCATTCCCCGGGATTATGTTGATCCGGCATATGATACAGGGGCAGTTTATCACTTCAGGTTCAATAACAGCTACAACCGCAATTCTACGCCCGGCGACTTATCTAACGGTGTATACGTTATTCCGCTTTTCACTCCCGAAGACAGGTCTACAAATGTCAACGAGGAACTGCAACTCGAAAACGAAGGTGCAAATTACATTAATTTGCTGTACAGTCTTGTTCCCGGAGCCATCAATTCATTCATCGTCGGAAACAATAAACTGACGGTTATTACGGATGATTTTGAAGACCCGAACGACGCAGAAAATAATCTGTCCAATCCGCATTTCACTTTCGAATACGGCAAAGAGTACGAGGTTGAGATTTACTACAGTTTATACGGCGCGGAACACTATACCGTCACTTATGACGCCAACGGTGGTACAGGTGATGTTCCGGTTGATTATTTGAATCCGTACTCTGAAGGAGCAACAGTTACGGTTTTAAAAAATACTGATTTGGTTCGGGACAGTTACGAGTTTGTGGGCTGGGTTTATGATGAAGAAAATTCTGATGATAATGACGGAACCGTATACGGCGAAGGTCAAACCTTCGTCATGCCTGCGGATAACGTAACATTGTATGCAAAGTGGATCCGTGCGGGACACACCGTGACTTTCAATGCCATGGGCGGTACTTTTGAAGATCCGGTCAGCACAACTTCCGACAATGACGGCGTGATTAGCGGCAGTCCCGCGAATGAGGCCGGTAACCATACGTTTGTTGCTTCGGGAATCACAGACGGTTCTAAAATAACTGCCCCGACTCCCGCTCCGGTAAAAGACGATTATGCATTGGTTCATTGGTATTATAAAGACGGAGAAACCTCCAAAATCTGGTATTTTGATTCGGCGGCAGTGACCCGAGACATTACATTATATGCTGCCTGGGGTGCTTCTTCCGAATCAGGGGTTCCGTTAATGCATTATTACGGAAAAGACGGGACTGTTATTCCGGTCGGACCCGAACAAAAAACGGTCGGATACGGTGTTCCAACGGATTTGACAGGATGGCCGGTCATTGATTACGACGGCGACACCTATCAGGTGGATAAGATTGTTATCAAAGAGTGGAACAAATGGTGGGAAGTTCGTGCATATACAACATCGGACTTTAATCCGTACGGCGCTTCCGATGAAGCTGTCGAATATTCTTTCTATGAGCAGTCAACGGCCGTTCAGAACAATATTTCGTATGATGATTTGGAACTTACTGTTCTTCCGATTTCGGAAGATCCTGTCGGATATACACTTTCAGACCAGGATCCGCTTACCGAGGGTGTCAATCCGTGGGAGCAGCCGCCTGTTGAAATCCGTTATGATGATATGGAAAGTTTGCTCTACTCAGATATGACGCAATTTAATATGTCACTGCAGGACAGTTCTATAAACGGCCCCAATTATTTGACTTTCTTTTATTATTCTATTGCCGGCGCCGTTAACACATTTACAATGTTTGATGATGTTTTAACGGTCACGGTTATTGACGGTGATGATCTGGAGACAGCTAATTTCACGTTCAAAGAAGGCAAACGTTACGAAGTTGAGGTTCATTACAGTTTCCATGATGCGGAATAGTATGATGTCACGTATGACTCCAATTCTCCGTCCGGCGAAGAGAGTAATTTAACGGGTACTGTTCCGGTCGATTATCTTAATCCGTATTCTGAAGGAGCAGCGGTAACCGTTTTGGAAAACTCCGGTAATTTAGCTGTTCCGGGCTTTGTTTTCAACGGCTGGAATACTCAAAACGACCGCCAAGGCACCCATTACAGTGCCGACGGTACGGATACGTTTGTTATGCCGGCCGACAATGTCACATTATATGCGGAATGGCTGCCGACTTATACTGTCACGTTCGTCTCCAACGGCGGTATTTTCAGTGACAGCGTTGAAGTTTGGACACGGGATACTTACGTGAATGCGGAAAAGCTTGAGACGGAGCTTATTAACGGCGGGGAAAATCTGAAAGTACTGCACGTTCCGCACGGCGCAACCCTTGACCGCCCCACACCGATTCCCTTTAAACAAGACCCTTATATGCCGGCAGGCACGTCATTGGGGATATACGGATGGTACCTTGATCCGGATTTCGAATGGGCTTCCTATTGGGATTATGCCGGTCATCAATTTTTTGAAGATACAATAATCTATATTTCCTGGAATTCATCTGTAATTACGCAGCATAATGTTTATTTCAATGCGATGGGCGGCTCTTTCAATGAAACGGAAGGCGCAACAACAATTACTGCTTCTAATACGTTGAGTCCTCTTACTTACACTTTTGAAGACGGTCCGGAAGGAGATGTAGGCGAAGGTTACAGGATGCTGAATGTTTCAGGCGTTTTGAATAATTCCGAAATCAGCGCGCCGGATGAGGCTCCCACACACCCCGAGGGCCGTTCACTTAAGGGATGGTATTATTATCATTATACATGGGGCGTTCCCGACCCCGAAAAGCGTTCCTGGAATTTTACCGGATCCGAAACACCTCATTTTGTAACCGGAGACAACGCACCTGTTACACTTTATGCAGAATGGGAAGAACTTCCCCAATATACCGTTACTTACTACGCGCCTGACGCTGACGGCGGCACTGTTCCCGTTGATTCGGGCAGTTACTATCTCGGCGCTTCCGCTACTGTTCTGGGCAACACCGGCGGCCTTGTAAAAGACAATCACGCGT
>CAYUQC010000022.1:0-25900 GCA_964446755.1 uncultured Methanosarcinales archaeon | reverse complement strand
ATTTCCAATTTACGGCAAATCCGAATCCGAGAAGCGGGATAATCAAATACAAAAACCGCTTAAATATTCCCAATTCGGAAAGAAAATCCGGAACCATAATTAAAATAAACGTTAAGATAACCGATAATATCATTACAGCCCATTTGGCGGCGCTTATATGCGGGTTATCATTGTAAAGAGGGAAATCCGAAGTGTCACTTTCAAATTTAAAAAACTCATCCTTTTGCATTTTATCAATCCATTATTTTTAATCGCCACTCATCAACACGGAAGAGATGCAATTATTAATTATAATGTTTCTGATAAAATCTGAAGTGCCGGATATGAAATCAAAAAAAGAGTAAATGAAACGGAAAACAAGTTTCCGTTTCCAGGTTTTATCGCTGTTCGTTTATTCTTTGTTAAATTCAATGTCACCCTTTTCAATCAAAGCACCGAGGTCTTCCAAACTGAGACGGCCGTTCTGCTTCAACTTTTCTTTGGCGGTAGAATGAATCTTATCAACGCGTTTTTCATCTCTCTCGCTCTGGAAGTCTTTCAATCTGTCCAAGTAGATGTCCAGTTCTCTTCTGGTAAGGGCGATGTTTTTCTTCAGCGGGTCGATTTTTGCCGTTGTCGGCTTAATCAAAGCGTATCTTTCGGTGAGGCGTTTGTGGTAACCGTCGGCTTCCTTTCTGAGCTCGTCCACCTTTCTGAAAACATCAATCATTTCGACATGGTATTTCTGGGACTCTTCGGAAAGCTGTTTGATTTCAGCGGAAAGCTCGTCACTCTTGGTGTACATGCCTTTGTTCTCGTTGTAAATCTCCTGAATTTTGCCGTGAAGTTCATTGGCTTCTTTGGTCGCTTTGACACGTTCCGTGAGATCCGTCAGGCGTTCGAAAAGGTTTTTCTCATGGTCCAAGTTGATGTCGTCTTCGAGGAATTTTCTTAAATTCTCGCTGTAGTTTTTCATCAAAATGTCATACGTTCCCTTGGAAATCTTGTTGTATTCGTCTCTCTTGGTTTTAAGCTGGTTGATTTCATCGGATTTGGATTTGGACTGTTCCATTTCTTTGCTTCTTTCCGCTTTCAAAACAGCGATTCTCTGGTTGACTTCATCTCTCTTGGAACGGCTTTCCTGAGCTGTTCTTGAAATCTCTCTGACCCGGGCGTTTAATTCATCCCTTTTGGTTTTTAATTCATCGCTGTCAGCTCTGTGAGTTTTCAATTCGCGGAAAATCGCTTTCAAAGATTTTTCATCGCGTTCGAGTGTATTTCTCAGTTGATTGGATTTGTTTTTCGCTTCGTGTTCCGTCATGTTCGCAACGGTCACTTTCAACTCTTCCAGCCGTTTTTCAACTGATTCTTTGTCTTCCTTTAAGATTTCTTCTTCCGCTTTCTCTTCGGCGGCGATTTCATCTGCAGCGGCTACTTTGTCTTCTGTTGCTTCGGTTTCGGGTTCTGTAACATTCTCCGTCTCTGCCGGAGCTTCTGCCGCGACAGTCTCCGTTTCGGGGACGTTTTCAGTGTCGACCGGATTTTCCGTATAAGTCATATTTTCTTCCGTCATTTTAAGTCCTCACTTCATTCCTTTCCAGTATTCCAAGGACTCTTTATGGCTGTCGATTCTTCTGGAAAGCCAGTCCGCTCTCTTGTTTTCCGTGACTTCTCCCTGTTTTTGGGCCAGAAGCTTTTTGTCGGCATCCGCAGTTTCTTTTAATGCGTATTCTTCAACATACGCCTGATAAGCGGCATCGATTTTCGTCAAAAGTGCGGTTTTATCGCCGCCTTCTGCGGCATTGATGTCTGAGCGCAACACTTCATAAACCGCTTTTCTTTCTTCGGCGGTATCGGATGTTTTGTCGGAGTTTAATGCTGTAATGCCGGCTCCGATTTTCTCCGCATCCATCGGTTTAAGATCCAGCTTCTTTAATTCTTCTTCAGCTTCATAACCGGAATGATGTTTCTTTTCATCAAAAACGCCTGTTTTTTCTTCATTCTCGGCAATGCGCTTCTTCAAGTCTTCAATTTCCGTATCCAACGTTGTGGAAGTTGTGGTCAGCGCATCGTATTCTGCCTGATATTCCGCAATTAAGCGTTCATGTTTTTCAACAACGGCAGAAATGAGTTCATTTCGTTCTAAGATTCTGATTTCTTCAGTTTGCACACTATCACCTGTAAAGGCAATACTCTTTGAAAAACGGAGCCGCATTCTGCAGTTATGCGTCCTCACATTTTTATTTGTATTTGTTGATATAATATTGAAAGTATGTTTAATAAATAAATGTAAAAGTGTTCACTCAAAAATTATTGAAAAACAATTGCTGTTTTTCCAAAAAACAGACGTTCTCTTTCATTTTTTTTGAGTAAGATTCGATTTGAATTATTTAAATGCTTTGACTCCGTTTTACAGGGTAAAATACAAAGCATGCGGGATTTCATCAAAATAAATCACCGCGTCCGGGTCAACGATTTCACATCTGACGGCACATGCAACCGCTTTTTGACCGGTCAGATTCGCGGTCGTCGCCTGCATCAGTAATGCCTCCAGAACATCTTCCGTCGTTTCTTCGCCTTGATAAAACGACGCGTTTACTTTCATTTCACATTTTTCGTTTTTAAGCGTTTGCCCGATGAGTTCTTTGTCGCAGGCCGCCACCATGAAATGTTTGTCGGTTTTATAAGTTTTAACGTACATGATTTGTTCTCAATAATTTGATATAATTAACGTGAAATCCATTTAATATGGTCTTTATCCGGTTCGGAAATGTCGCCTTTCTTACGCATTTTTTCGATATAAACGTCCAACTCGTCCGCCACGATGCCCGATTTCTCGGCTTCGGCATACACTTCTTTGCGGGATGCTTTATGACCTTCGCTTCTCTCGGAGATTGTTTTGATAATATCCCGAACGATTTCGATCTTATCGCGCTGAGACTTGCTGATGCCGGACGCAATAATATCGGCATCCAACATGCCGGTGGCCGGGTCTATGCCGACATTTTTCAGACATTCCATGGTGATGTCGGTAGTCCGGATCGCATCGTCCATCGTCACGCGGTTGCTGAGGCGAACGCGGGCACTGGCTTCAGCCAGCCGGATCAGCGCTTCCAGCTGACGGGCGGTCACAGGGACAGGCGTGTTTTTACCCTCTCCCTGTTTTCTGAGGCTCGTATAAAAGTCAATCAAATGCATCCGGGCATCTTCGTCCATAATCGGATAGACATTTCTTCTGGAATAAGCGACATATTTCCGAAGCAGTTCCGGGTCGATCTCGGGAATGATATTGGTCATTTGGGAGTCAATATATTCCTGCGTGATATCGGAAGAAGAAATGTTGTTTTTATGCTGCATTAATTCGCCGGCGTAATGGGTTTGAAGAACGTGTCCGGCGATTCTGTTATCCATTTGACTTTCGGGGACGTCGAGCAGCAGGAAAATCAGGTCGAAACGTGACAGCAGTGCCGGCGGCATATCAATTTGATCGGCCAGACTTTCATAACGGTTAAAGCGGCCGTAAACAGGATTAGCCGCACCGAGTAAGGCGCATCTTGATTTTAAAGTCGCAATGATACCGGCTTTGGCGATACTGATGGTCTGCTGTTCCATGGCTTCGTGAAGCGAACTTTTATCCTCATCACGCATTTTATCCATTTCGTCAACGGCTGCAATACCCATATCGGCCATAACAAGCGCGCCGCCTTCAATCGTCCAGCGTCCGTCACCGAGGTCATCGCGGACAGCAGCGGCCGTGAGACCGCTCGCGGAAGCACTTTTGCCTGACGCAAAAACGCCGCGCGGGGAAAGTTTAACGATATATCTCAATAACTGACTTTTTGCAACACCCGGATCACCGACGAGAATGACGTGAATGTCTCCTCTTGTCCTTGTTCCGTCGGGGAATTGTTTAACAACGCCCGAAAAAAGCTGGTACATCAATGCGCGTTTCACATGTTCGTTGCCGTAAATCGTCGGCGCGATGGACGCGACGATTTTATCATACACAGCAGGATCACGGCTGAGCTCTAAAATCTGCTGTTCTTCTTCGGCAGTGATATCCAGTTCGTCGTATTCCTGGTCCAGGCGTTCAATTGAATTGGCATCCAGAACCAAGTCGTAAAATGTGGATTTTCCTTCGCGGAGCGCGCGCGGAACGGAACGCAGAATGCCGTTTACAATCACACGGTCCCCCGGTGATATTTGTCCCGTCAAATCGTCATTGAAATTGATTTCAATGCTTTGCGGGTTGGAACCGCCTTTGAGACTTTCCGGCGATTCCTGAATCTGTCCTTTTTGGGAATCAATGAATTCGGATTGTTCAATCACAAGTTTAAACGGGCCGCGCTTACCGCAGTTTTCGTTTTCACAACCGGAATACGGTTCATCCAATTTGTTTCCGGGCTGCTCGACATAAGTAATCGTGTCGCAGCGCATACATTTGAACGCCGCTTTTGTGATGCGGGGGCGGACTTCCGTTGCCCGGCGGATCATGCCTTCGATGGCAATAAATTTGGAAAGGTGTTTACTTCTCAAATCCCTGATCGGAATACGGTTCGGAATATTAATGACGCGGACGTGCGCATTTTCCATATTTTTAGACGTCGGCAAGTCCATGTCTTTGAGTGCGAATTCCAATGAAAGGATTACCGACTCGGGATCTTCCATTAAATCGCGTGCAATATCACGGTCGAAAACTTCCAGCTTGTCGTAGTTGACAGTCAGGCTGCGTTTATCAGGATAGCTGTTCGCCAATTCCAAAACGTCGTCCTGATGATACCGCTTCAGGAAGTCTTTTAATTTTTTGTTCCATTTTTCGTCAACGACCATGATGTCACCGATTTTTAAAGAAAATTGTAATAAATTGGAAAGAAGTAAATGTTTCAATCCTATGATAAACCTTTTTAAATTTCTGTCTGATAAATGAATATTTTTAAATAAATATTGAAGGCGTCAAGGGTGAAACTATTCGTTTTTCCGTTCAACTTAAAAGTATTTATATGAAAAACAGTATTAACACAGAACGCTGAGTTGTTTTGCTTCAGCCCGTAAATCTATTTTCATGCCCGGTTAGTCTAGCGGTAAGGCGGTGGTCTCGAAAACCACTTCTTCTTCGAAGAGCGCAAGTTCAAATCCTGCATCGGGCGCTATTTTTATTTTTCATTCATCTCATTATATCTTATCTCGGCTGCATGTCTTTTTTTAACGCGGGTATATTCAATATATGTCAGCACAATCATCAGAATATCAAAGAGCGTCAGCACAATCAAAAATAAGGATGGTGTGACCGTATATTTGTAAATCTGATAGATGATGAAAGCGATTAACAGCAGCATAGAAAGCGGGTAAGCCCAAAGTTTTCTTTTCAGCAGCGCATAAACGATGAATGATTTTGCAATCCCGTGAGAAAGAAGGTATAAAATAAAAAAATTCTGAAGATCAATTGAAAAATTCTGACTCAGTTCGATGATTATTTTAACAATCGAATCGGTCGGCTCCTCCGCCCAGCTGCTTTGAGCGAGCCAAACCATAATCTCCTGTACTCTTGCCGGACTCATAAACAGCATTAAAAATCCGCCGGCAATCTGAAGAATACCGTTAACGCCTTTCAGAAGAATACCGATTTCAAAGCCGATATGGTATATATCTCCCGATAACAGATTTTTCAACCGATTTTTTAATTCCCCGAAGACGGTGATGCTTTTCATAAAAACACATTTCAATTCTTTTGTCTGTTCTATTAATTCTTTTTTCTATTAGTTATTGTCTTCTACTTTTGTTTCTTTTTTTCATTTTAAGAACTTTTATATAGACCCGCATTCATAAATTATAATCGGAAATGTCTCGAGATATCCTTGTCGACCAGACAATTGAAGTGCTTCGGCACGCGGGGTTTATGGTTTCTGACCGCTGTGATATTCGCCCCAGGAGTTTTGATATTGCCGCGCGCCGAGGAGACACCCTTCTTTTATGTAAAATTTTACTCAATCTCGACGGCTTAACGGAAGAAACCGCGAACGAAATGCGTGTTCTTTCAGAAATTCTGGGCGGAACGCCGCTTGTTATCGGTGAAAAAACCCGCGATCAACCGCTTGAAGATAACGTCATTTACATGCGCTATAAGATCACGGCCGTCAACATCCAAACCTTTTACGATTATTTTATTGAAGGCGTTCCGCCGTTGGTTTCTGCATCACCCGGTGGGCTTTACGTGCCGATTGACGGAAACGCCCTCAAAGAAGCGCGCATCGAAAACAATCTGTCGCTCGGCTCATTAGCCGGCATCGTCGGTGTTTCACGCCGCACGATCAGCAAGTATGAAGAGGAAGGGATGCATGCGTCCATTGATACTGTTTTAATTCTCGAAGACCTGCTTCAGATCGAATTGGCGCAGCCGATTGATATCCTTAACCCGACAGTTCTGTTGAATCAAAAAACTGCTGCGGAATCCTCTAACCCCAATCCGGTGAAAGTCGGCGGTTCGATTTCCGGTGAAAACAAACCGCCGAATTTGGAAACGGCTGCCGAAAATGAAATGCTGACTTACGTTTCAACGCTCGGCTTTGACGTGAAAGAAACGGCTCATGCGCCTTTCCGCGCTGTTTCTAAAGACAAAAACTCTGTCATCCTGACTGGCGTCAGTAAATACAACGCATCCACTCTCAAGCGCGCGCATTTGATGAGCAGCATCTCGGACGTTCTGAAGACGGATGCCGTTTTTTTGATCAACGGTAATTCCAAAGTCAAATCCGTTGAAAGCACGGCGTTCATCGAGAAAAAAGAGCTCGTTCGAATGAGCGGTCCGGAAGACTTGATTGAAACGATTGAAGAACGAAAAGTGCCTGATAAGAAGTAAAATTATATCTTGCTTGCAAAAATTCCTCGCTTCGCTCGGAAGTTTTTCAGAGGCGGCGGGAGGGCGTTGTTTGTGAAAAATCGCTTCGTCGCTGTAAGACAGTGCGGATGAAATGACCTTGTGCGGCGCCGCATGAGAGCCGCCCGCTTTAAAAATTCAAAAAATGCAATACGGTTTTTAAAATAAAAAAGCAACGAAACAGCTGTTCTGTTTCGTTTTATTTTTAATCAGCAAACGTCGGATCCGGGTTCCAACGCTTGGTCCGGCATCAAAAGAGAGACTTTGCCGTTGCCGTCGTCGGCTGCCAAAATCATGCCCTGTGACTGGACACCGCACAATTTCGCCGCTTTTAAGTTCACGATGACACAAACGGTTTTGCCAACAAGCTGTTCGGCTTCGTAGTAAGCGCGGATACCTGAGACAATCTGCCTCGGATTTTCTTCACCGACATCAACCATGATTTTGTAAAGTTTTGTCGATTTTTCAATGATTTCAGCGGAAAGGATTTTTCCGACTTTGATCTGCGCTTTAAAGAAATCGTCGATCGTGATTTCGGGTAATAACTCCGGTTCGTTTATATTTTCTGTTTTGTTTTCAGCATCCATTTTTTCACCCGCGGCGCAAGCGCATTTCGGCGCTTTGTTTTTGCCGCCTTTTTCTTTCTTTGCATCTTCCAATAATTTTTCTTCATCCGGCACCAAACCGGCTTCTTTCATTGCCAAATGAACACGCTTTTTGGCGATTTCATCCATCTCTGCGATCTTGTCGTCTTCCAATTTGGTGAACAGGATTTCGGGCTGCCCGAGTTTCGATCCCGGCACAAGCGAAACAAGCGCTTCGTCATACAAAACATCGGCGACATTTCCTTCCAAACCGAGCTGAACCCATGCTTCTTGCATTTTTCCGGGCGTGACCGGTTCAAAAAGGACGGCAAGCGCTTTCACAAGCTGAAGACAGTTGTAAACCACTTCACCGCATTTGTTTTTATCGGTTTTGATGAGTGCCCACGGCTCATGCGACTGGAAATACGTGTTGGCGTAAGAAGCGAGTTCCATGACGGTGTCGGAATACTTTTTGAATTCATATTCTTCAAGCGCTTTGACCGCGTCAGCCGTCGTTTGCTTGATCTTTTCCGAAATCTCCGGCTCCACCGTTCCGTTCGGAATCGTGCCGAAATTTTTGGAAGCAAACAAAAGCGATCTGTAGAACAGGTTTCCGAGAACGGCTACAAGTTCCGAATTGATTTTTTCCTGAAGCATATCCCAGCCGAAATTCAGTTCTTTCGTATGAGAAGTATAGCTGGATAAGTAGAAACGGAGCAGATCCGGATGGAATCCCTGGTCCAAATAGTCCTCTCCGACCCAAACGACATAACCGCGGCTCTTGGAGAATTTCCGGTCTTCGATTTTTACCATTCCCGAAGCCACAACATCGGTCGGAAGGGAATATCCGGCGCCTTTCAGCATGGCCGGCCAGAATATACAATGATGGTAGACAATATCGCCGCCGATAAAGTGGACGATTTCGGAATCCTGCGTCGTCAACGTTCCGTCTGTATTGGATTTCCAGAATTTTTCCCAGGAATCGTTATTGGTTTTTGCCCATTCTTCGGTAAAAGCGATGTAACCGATCGGCGCGTCCACCCAAACGTAGACGACCAGACCGTCGGCGCCGGGGAATTTTACACCCCAGTCCATGTTTCTGGTAATGCACCAGTCTTCCAGGCCCTGCGTCACCCATCCTTTGGCGTAGTTGACGGCGTTGTCCGTGCCTTTCAGGGTTTCCAAGTAATCTTTTAAGAAACCGTCAAATTCGGAAAGTTTGAAAAAACGGTGTTCTTGGCTTCTATATTCCGCAGGATTTTTACAGACGGCGCACCTCGGGTCAATCAATTCACCCGGATAAAGCGGTTTTTTACAGCCCTGATCGCATTCGTCACCGCGCGCAATGGCACCGCAGTGCGGGCAGGTGCCTTCTACATAACGGTCCGGCAGAAAACGGTCGCAGTGGGGGCAGTAAGCGATATCAATATTCTTGGAGTAAACATAACCGCCATCAATGAGTTTTTGAACGATCTCGGTGGTCCGGGCATGGTTTTCCTCATCGTCCGTTGTGCCGTATGCATCAAAATGAACGCCCATGCGCGTGAAAATATCCAGAAAGTGTTTGTGGTAAATCGTCACAAGTTCTTTCGGGGTGATGCCTTCTTTTTCAGCGTTGACGACAACCGGTGTTCCGTGCGTGTCGGAGCCGCAAATAAAGACAACTTCACGTCCCTGTTTTCTTTGGGAGCGGACGTAAATGTCCGCCGGCACATATGTGCGCATGTGACCGAGATGTGCCATTCCGTTTGCGTACGGAAGCCCGCAGGTGACAATCATCGGTTTCGTGTCTTGGTTCATTTTGTGATTCCTCGAAATTGGATTTTAATAATAATCAGGTCTCTCGGTAAGAGGGTGTTATGAAGTCCTCCCGAATTTATAAAATTTTGTATACAACAGAGAAATATTTAATTCAAAACAACCTTTTGTTTTCATCGTTCAAAATTGTTTTTGGTAATCATAGGAGGATCTATAAATTGAATCAAAACACTCCCGCGGGTTCAGTTCCGTCCGGTTCCAGCTACAAGCCGTATTACAGTTACGCGCCCGAGGCTAAGCTGGAAGAAAACGTCTCTGAGAAAATTCCTCCCGCATCTTCCGCACCGGCGACGAGACCTGCGCCCGCAGCGCGTCCGGCTCAAAAGCCGCCTGCGCCGACGAAGAAAAGTTCCAATAAAGGTCTTTGGGTCATCGTCGGTCTTGTTCTGGTCCTTTTCGTTCTCGTCTCCGCCGTTTATATCGCGGCCAGCGGAGCGTCAGGTGTCGGGACCGGCAGCAAAATCGCCGTCATTCATGTCAACGGATATATGTACACCGGTGATTACGCTTACGGCTCGGGCATTGCAGGGTCGGATGCCATCTGCGGCCATATCCGCGCTGCTGTTGACAACAACAGTGTCAAAGCCATTGTTTTAAGAATCGACAGTCCGGGAGGCACTGCCGCGTGTTCCCAGGAAATCAATATGGAAATCCAGCGCGCCCGCGATAAAGGCATTCCGGTTGTCACTTCCATGGGCGACCAGGCCACCAGCGCTGCTTATTATGTGGCTTCACAAACCGATTATATCTACGCCAGCCCCGGCACAACCACCGGTTCCATCGGCGTTATCGGAAGGCATGTCGACAACTCTTCCATTTACGAAGAAAACGGTGTTGTCATTACGGTTTTTAAGAGCGGTGAAATGAAAGACATGGGTGCCGACTACCGCGAGATGACGGCTGAAGAAAAGGCTTACTGGCAGCATATCATCGACGTCAGCTTCAACACTTTCGTGAATGATGTTGCAGACGGCCGGGGCATGACACATGAGCAGGTTTTAAAACTTGCCGACGGCAGAATCTATGTCGGAGAAGATGCTTTGGAGAACGGTCTCATCGATGATTACGGCAACCTTTATGTCGCCGCCGACAAGGCCGCGGAACTGGCCGGACTCAACAGTTATTCCCTTTACTATCCGGACACGGTGACGTTGTCTTCTCTGCTCTTCTGAGTTTAAATCCGAGTTGAAATGCTTCATTTCAATTCCTTTTTCTTTTTTTCGGCTCATCAGAATCTAAAAATAATTTGCCGTTCTTTTTGACAATCTGATGCTGATCGGAATAGACGATACGGATTCAAACGAGGGGATGTGCACAACTTATTTGGCGGCGCTTTTGGCGGATGAGCTGAAAGCTTTCGGAACCGTTACCGGCTTTCCTTATTTGGTTCGTCTGAATCCCACGATTCCGTACAAAACACGCGGAAACGCAGCTCTCGGAATCAATTTTTCTCTCTCTGATGAAAATCCGGAAACAAAATCGGAACTGATTTCTTTTGTTGCCGGGAAAATCAATGAATACGCCGATTTATCCTGTGAAAAGACAAATCCCGGCGCTGTTTTTATTTTCAGTGATGCATATGAATCTCTGCGCCGGCCGTTGAATGACTTTTTTAAAAATGCGGTGACGGATGTTATTGAAATCGAAGACGCGGCCGCAATTTTAAATCAATCCGAATCTGAATTTCCGGAGGGCGTTTTTCATTTCTCGATGAAAAACGGGCGCGGTTTAATCGGGGCGCTTGCGGTTTGCGGCGCGATGCTCAACCCCGGGTGGGAAACCACGTATGAATATTTGGCTTACAGGCTGCCGAAAAATTGGGGAAGCACGGGCGGGCCGGGTCGTTTTGTCAACTCTCAAAGCCTGATTTCCGCCGATCAGGAAACAACGCCTGAAACCTGGGACACGGTCGATTATGATAAAAAAACAAAACCGTTTCCTGTTTGTATTCCCGGCGGCAATGATCCCGTTTTATTCGGCATCCGCGGTAATTCCCACGATGCGGTTCGAAGAGCCGCCGAATTTGTTATTTCCGAAGAAATCGAACGGTTTCAAATTTTTCAAACCAATCAGGGAACCGATGCTCATCTGATTCCCGCAGATTCTGTTTCCGAAATGCGGCCGCTTCATTCTTATATTTTAGAAGGAACCGTTCATTCAAAAGCCGAAACAATTGAAGGCGGTCATGACCTTTTCAAACTGAAAGATTCAAACGGAATGCTTTTGGAATGTGCTGCCTACGAGCCGACTGGAAATTTCCGTCATATTATTCGGGAACTGATTCCCGGTGATTGTATTCGTGTTTACGGCAGTTTCAAAAATGAAACGCTGAATCTTGAAAAGATTAAAATTTTAAAGCTTGCCGAAGATTTCAAACTCGATAATCCGCTTTGCCTGAAATGCGGTAAAAGAATGGAATCGGCGGGCATCGGACAGGGGTTCCGGTGCAGAAAATGTAAAACGAATACGGAATCAAAAACGAAAGCGCCGGTTCTGCGCCGAATCAAAACCGGATATTATGAGGTACCGCCGTCGGCGAGACGGCATTTATCAAAACCGCTTATCCGGTATTCAAAAAAGTCAGAATTCTGATCCGTTTTTTTCTTTCTGCCCCTGATACATCCGCTCAATCTTTTCAATCGTATCGATCTCTTCGATCGTTTTATCCTCACGGACGCGGACAAGCCTCGGGAACCGGAGCGCGTATCCGGCCGGATAATTCGGGCTTTTTTGGATTTCCTCAAAAGCGATTTCAAAAACAACTTCCGGTTTTATCTTCAGCGTCACGCCGTTTTCCGCTTCAATCAGATCGGCAAACTGTTCCGTCAGTGCGTCCAGGAGCTCGTCACTGAGGCCGGTTCCGACACGGCCGATTTCCAAGTACACATTTTTGATATTGTCAAAACATGCCAGAACATAAGAGCCGATTTTGTTTTTCCGTTTTCCCGAACCCCATTCGCCGCCGATGACAACCAAATCCAACGTGTCCATCACAGGTTTTTTCTTCAGCCAATTTTTGCCGCGTTTTCCGGGCGAGTACGGTGACGCCGGGTTTTTAATCATGATACCTTCGTGGCCGGCGGCTAATGCCGCCTGATAAATTTCGGCCGCGACTTCGGGATCTTTTGTAATTTTTAATTCATCCACGCTGATGCCTTTTGAATCCGGTTTAACGATTTCCGAAAGTTTTTGTCTTCTCTCCGTCAACGGCTTTTCAATGTAGCTGACACCGTCGGCATAAAGCAGGTCAAATAAGTTTACATGAATCGGGATGTCTTTTGATGTTGTTTCAACATCATATTTCCGCCTGAAACGCCGAAGAATGTCCTGAAACGGACGCGGATTTCCGTTTTCGTCAATTGCGACAGCTTCCCCGTCCAACACGGCATTTTCCGCCGTTACCGCAGAAGAGACGGCTTTCACGACATCCGGCAATGAATTTGTAACATTTTCCAGCCGGCGCGTGAACAGTTCTATTTCATCGCCGTTTTTATGAATCTGAAGGCGTGCGCCGTCAAATTTCCATTCCACAGCCGCTTCATCCAATTCGGCAAAAGCGGTTTCAATGCTGTTTGTCACTTGTGCCAGCATCATTTTGACCGGACGGTTGACCTGAATATTCTGACGGGACAGTGCATCAGCACCGCCTTTTTTAGATGCCGCGGCCACTTCGCCCAGGTCATTGGTCACCATGAATGCGAATTCTACTTGCGCAACGGGCACATCAAATGCTTTGGCGATGGAATCCCTGACAATACCTTCGCCGATTCCGATACGCAGTTCTTCAAGCGCGATTCTTGAAATATATTTGGCTTCCGTCGGCGACGATTCCGAGAAAAGGAACTGAAGGCTTTTTATTTTCTGAGACTGGGCACCTTTGCCGGAGGCATCGGCGATTTCTTTGAGTCGGTCATATACTTCACGTACCGAAAGCCGTCCTTTGGTTCCGCAGGCATCGCCGTTCTCACTTTCCTCCGCCGTAAAAAAGCTCGAAAAAGTGGACTGGCTTTTTTTATCATCACACAGCGCTCTGTAAGTCGTTTCGCCGACATCGCCCGTCTCACGGAGAAGGGATTTGATATTGTCAGGGGAAATCCCGGCTGCTTTTGAAAGCGCTGAATACAAAAGATTCGGTCCGAGCCCGAGTTTTTTGCCGGTCCAGGCAGGGAAAATTTCACCCATAACCATATAACATGAAATCGCCAGTTCACCGTCATCGACGTTTTTCAGAAACCCGGCAAAAACATCCGTCATCTCCAAAGAGCCCGGAATGCTTTCGATTTTTATACAAAGGTCGGTGAATTCTGAGAACTGCGTCATGTTTTTCCCGTTTAATCCTGTTTGTAAATAGAAATGATGTCGCTCAAAATGGCACTGGCCGTTTCAATCGAACCCGCGCCTTTTCCGGTCACCGTGATTTCGCCTGCCAAATCCGTTTGAATCGACGCGACATTCAAGGTACCGCTCACGGAAAGCGGGTGCCCGACCGGAACAAGCCGCGGTGAAACGGTCAGACTGCCGTCTTTTCTCACTTCACCGATGAGTTTAATCGTCTTGCCGTTTTTGGCGCTCATCTCAAGCGCTTCGCAGGTGATTTGAGTAATGCCTGTCCGGTCGACGTCATTGATTGTTTTGTTCATCCCGAAAACGGCGTTTGCCAAAATCACGACTTTTCCGGCGGTGTCAATGCCTTCCACATCATACGTCGGATCGGTTTCGGCAATTCCCAAATCAACCGCTTCGGTCAAAATTTCGGAATACGTAGACTTTTCTTCCAGCATCCGGGTTAAGATGTAATTGCATGTGCCGTTGAAAATGCCTTTAATGCTGCTGATTTCATTGCCGGCCATAACTTCTTTTGTCAGGTTGATAATCGGCATTGCGCCGCCGACGGTTGCTTCGTAGCGGAAGGCGCATCCGTTCTTTTCGGCGAGTTCGTTCAGTTCTTTAAATTTCAAAGTCAGCGGTCCTTTGTTGGATGTCACGACACTCCGTCCGTTTTCAAAGGCCGTCTGCATATTCAAAAGACCAGCACCGCCCGTTATAACATCTGTCGGCGACACTTCAATGACCAAATCATGATTCACCTGTTTGATGACTTCGGGTCCGGTCATTGTTTTTTCGGCAATCGTTCCTTTTTCAGCTTTAAACGTCAGGCATTTTTCCAAATCCAATCCGTTTTCATCAATGACGGCGCCCTTGGAATCCGTAATCGCGACGACTTTGATTTCAATACCTTCTTTTTTCAAATGTTCTTTTTTCATCAAAAGGACGCGTGCAACACCCTGCCCGATTGATCCGAATCCGATAATTGAAGCTTTCACTGTTTTCATTTTCATCACTCCAGTTCAATCGGCAGCACTAAAAGAAGGTCTTTCTCTTTCGTGATTTCTTTTAAAAGCGCAACCACTTTTTTCAGTTCATCTTTCCCGACGGCGTTGATTGTAATCGCGGCAGAGGTCGGTTCGTCAATTTCGGGCATGGAGAGAGACATATCTGTTACTTCGGCAATACCCGTTTCATCAATCCGACTGACCGTATCCCGAATATCCGTATTCACAACATGGCCGATCATAATCACCGTTATCGTTTCTCTGTATTTTTCCTCTCCGATCCGAAGGACACGAATACCGGTTTTCTCCATATCGTCTTTGATTTTTGCAATCACAGGGCTTTTCGCGTCAAGCACGAGTTGGACTTGAACCTTGCTGCCGCCTGTTTTGCTGGCAGTATTTGTTTTATGGTAGTGGAAAACAGATATCAGGTTCGCTTTGTTGCTCGAAACCGGCTCAAGCGCCAGGATGAGCTGGCCCGGCTCATCTTTTAATTCAATGTCCATCGTCACTTTCATTATGAATTCCTCGAAAAATTATGCCGCAGCTGATCGGATGCAGCATTCGTATCTTCATCTTAGGTAAATACGATTGTTATAATCCGCTCTTTATTTATTTTTGCTGGTTTACGTTTTCGGCGGATTTATAAAGAAATAAAAAGAGAAGGAAGGGTGAAGTTTTCTTCATCCTTCATTTGTCAAATCCGTGCATGTTTTTGCTTCTTCTGTGTGATGTATCGCAAAACGGCATGTTTTTCGATTCTCCGCAGCGGCAAAGCGTCATTCTGTTTCTGATTTTGTATTGTTTTCCGTCCGCGCCTTCAACCGGAATGCCGCCTTTTACCCAAAGCGGTCCTTTGATCTGCAATGCCGTATCCTGAACCAAGCCGATTTCCTGATTCAGTTCCGGCTCGTATACCTTTCCTTCTTTATCGATGACCGTCAGACGCCCGGCAGCGCAGTCACAGGATTCTTCGATGGCCATCTGTTTCAAATAATCTTTGTCGGAATGCATCACCGCGTTCCAGATCTGCGGCCCGCGGTCACAGAAACGCATGGAAGCGCATAAGCTTTCTTCGTCAATTAAAGTCAGTTCAGGACCTTCATAAACGCGCGTATTTTTTTTATCACTGTCATGAGTTGCTTTTTCCGTTCCGTCAAATGGCTTTCCCATGAGTCCTGCGGGTTTTTCATGAGAACCGTCGCAATACGGTTTGTTTTCGGAACGCCCGCAGCGGCAGAGGTAATACGGTTCGGTTTGATCGGGATATTTCTTCCCCGTTTTCCAGCTTGTCGACGTTCCTTCATCGTCAACAACAATAACGGACTGCACCAGGGGAATCTCCGGGCTGACTTCGTAAGGACCGTTTTTAATAATTTTTATCTTTTTTGTCATATCTGATAACTCCTTATCGGCACGGCCGCTCGGCGCGATGTCAATAAAAGAATTATCTCCCAATTATTATAAAAAATATCTGTCGGTAAAAAAGGAAAAGATGATTTTGAATCCGCAGATTCAAAATTGAATCATGATTAAAGTTCCATGGTGTTCTTCCAGACACCGTATAAGTGCGAATAGATAGGATGCAAGGCCGAG
Organism: uncultured Methanosarcinales archaeon; assembly: GCA_964446755.1. GTDB lineage: Archaea > Halobacteriota > Methanosarcinia > Methanosarcinales > Methanosarcinaceae > Methanimicrococcus. Next base: position 9,716 of record CAYUQC010000022.1, on the reverse strand, counting down.
ACAACAAACTCCGGAAATGAACTTAATAAATTTGGAGTATTTTAAGGAACCGAAGTCTGCAACGATTAAAGAGGCGATGATTACAGAAAACCTGTTTAATCGTCGTTCTCATCAGTGTTACCAGCACCTTGGCCTTGCTCTATGAATTAGAATAAGTTATTTAAATATAAATAGTTTTTATTTCTGGGGTTTTGGGCTTGAGAGATTTACCAATTATTTTAGTCGCTGTTATTTTTTTGTTCATGGTTAAAGATTATTTGGGCGACGATTTTTATTTTGCTTTAGGCATTGTTTTTCTGATATTTATTTTTAGGTATGGTAAATGGTGGTTAAAAAGGGCACAGAGTTTTTCTAAAGGGGATCGTGCCGAACAATTAATTGTTGATAATTTAAATGAATGGTCTTACCATTACGATTTAACAGCCTTTGCATATAAGTTTCCACTTCAAAATTATCATCAACACATAGATGTTTTGTTTGATAATTCATATTTTATCAATTTGGGTATTGAAGTTAAATTCAGAACAATTGACAAATTGGAATATTTGACGTTCAATAGTATTTCACGACCTGACCGAAGCGGATTTAGACAATCTACAAGGCAATTGTATTCGTTTATTTCTAAAACTAATCGTTTAGGTCTTTATGCATTCGTTTTTCGGGAAAAAGACGACGTGTCGATATATTTTTTGCCCCATTATGTTTTACAAAAAATGATTGATGAAGGGAAGTATTACATCGTTATTGACAAAATTAAAAAGCATCCCGAATCATATCGTTGGTTCGATGAAAATGATGATTTCCATTTATATGCAGATACTCAATTTAAAAAGCAAGAGGCATTTTTAAAAACCTCAATTAACCCGATTGAAGTCAAAGATTGAAGCCGCGTTAATTATTTATATATATTTTTCATATTGAAAGTATTCTGAAATTACCAGTTTCGGAAAATTAGGGAATACCAAACCCGACAAAATCAACAACGATGATTACAATGAAAGCAAATAACAGTAGCTACAGCTACACCCACAGCCCCGATTCGATTTTCAAGACACGCAGTGTCGCCAAGCGTTTAACATTGAGAACGCAGAGCGTTTCAATCACGCATGGCGACAAAAACCGTTCTTTGAATCGGGTGTAATTCCATGGATGCTGAATCCAAGCGGATAATTGAGACTTACTTCAAAGAGCCCGGTCTTTTACCTTTGGCCGATCCTCGCTGCTTTGAGAACGTTCCCGTTTACGTTTGGAAAGACATTGAAAAACAGATTGAGAATTACAACACAAAAACGTTCATTCCGGGTGTTTTCTACACGCTTTATGATTTGGTGACATCCTCCAAATTATTAAGCAAAAACGAAGTCTATGAGTTGTTTTTACACCCCCAAACTCTTCAAACAGACAAAATCTCTGACAGCGATTTTTTCCTTAAAACCCTTATCGGCACGCAATATGAAAAGGGTTTGACCGAAACACCGGCTGTCAGAGATCTAAAAACGGCCAGTTTTTTAAAACTGTCAAAGGCATACGAAAATCAAAATTACGATGATGAAGCTTTAAGGTTCGTTGAAAAGTTCATGGGCGTTCTTAAAGAACAGCCGGTTCTTTTCACGAACCTTTTTTTATGGATGACCGACGTCTTAACACTGTTTTTGAACAAAAACAAGTTTGGAAAACGTGCGAAAGATGCGATAAGCGTAAAAAAGAGTGATTTTTCTTATCAGAAAAGAAAATTCCTGAGACTTGCTTACAAGTCTTATGATGCTGAAATATCAAGGAAATTTTTCCGTGAAAATCCGATCGGAATTGACTACCCAAGCGTTTTAATGCTTGACCGTGTCAGCATAATGGTTTATTCGTCTGATTTCTTTTCTTTCAGAGAAGATGTCCGTAACGTAATTTCACAAAATACGGTTGCAGAAGAAACAACAATTGAAAGATTGATGTTTGACAAACTGAAAATGATTGACGAAGGCTATTCAACCGAAGAAATTGACAGTTTGTTGCCGGAAGATATTGATGAAAAGTTTTCGTTCATGGAACACCGTTCCATTCTGAAAGGTTTTAAGCTTCAGAGAAAACCCAAAGTTTATCGTGACGGCAGCGGTCATATGTTGCTTTGGTATACGGACGGCGCAACCTACAGGTTCAGATTTGATCCTCCTGGTGGTGCGCCGGTTTCTTTGGCCGGTATGTATAACGTTCAAAGAATCGTATACGACATGCTTATTCAAAACAACCCCGAAATTGAAAAGGCGTATAATGAAGAACTGATCGCAGAAACGAATTTTATTCCGATTGGGTATGAAGCGGAATATTTGAGGTATGAGAGACAGGTCATCGAAGATTTGAAAAACAAAACGGTTGAGTTTTTCATTGACAACGTCATTGAAAAGCTTAAACTCGATGAAGAAGACGTATTGAAAGCCGACATCAAAATTTACATTAACCAAATTGAAATTTGTTGGAATCAGCCGCTTCCGTTTGACGCTTTTGGGTATTTACACAAAAAAACGGAGTTTTTCGTCAGAAAAGGGCTTCAAGATACAACTTTACACGGCGAAACGCCGTTAATGGTATCTAAAATTTATTCCGACATCGAACCGAATCAGCCGAGAATCGCTTTTAAAAATTACAAAAAAACAAAGCGAATCATGAGGAATGAACTGATTCTTGGAAACGAATTGAAAACGCCGGGTTTAATCGGAATCGAAACGCTTTCCGATTTATTTTTCCGTGATGTCGATGAAGCGAAGCGATTCGTGTATTCGAAATTCATTTTGCAATTTTTGAGGAATACCGAAGGTCTTGACGAAACAGAATACAGTCACGGATATAACCGCTTTTTACAATTAAAAATGGATGATGATGAATGGAAAATCGGTGTCCTTCAATACATCGTTGAAAAGTCTGACATTCCGCCGGAATTTCAAGACTTGAAATTTTTTGACGTGTTCACGGATCAGGTTCTCAACAGTCCGGGATATGTGAAACGGTCATTTTTTCGATTCCTTTCAGACAAGAAATACGAGCGGCTCGTAGTTACTTCTGATGATTTTGAACGGCGCGGCCGGGGAAAATACAGGCTGAATGAAAAATCGCATCTTTTCAAAGTCGCCTGCGAATATCAAAAAATAAGAAATTTGACCGTCGTCGATGACAAAAACGCCCTTGACGAAATCTATCACGCTGATAATCGGCTTTTGAAAGCCGATTTATCATAAATTCTAAAACATAAATAAAAAAAATCGCAAGAGGTTTAAAATATGGCAGAAGAAACAGCAACAGCAAAAACAACAGCAAAGACAGCAGCACAAGACACAGCAACAGACATTAAATCCGAAGTCGCAACAAGCGGATTCAGAGGCAGAGCAAACAGCGAAGCCGAAAAACGCAAGATTGCGGCCGAGAAAGCACAAGAAACCATGAAGTTCCATGAATCAATCATGTCAAAGGAAACAAAGGATTTGCTTCGTGAAGTCAAAGCACTTTACGGGGAAGTTCCTCCGGATGAAGCAGAATTCTTGAACAACGGCATGCACATGTTAAGCATCTTTTCCGGCTCTTATGCAACCGAAGAAGTTGACAAAGACAACAAAACCGTTTACAGGGGAACATGGATGAATCCGTGCAGGGTTTTTATAAAACCCAAAGGCGCAAAAGAAGGCATGAGAATTTCAGTCCGTGAAGCTGTTCAACTGAAGAATTTCATTGAAGAGCTTTTCGACAAAGACGGCACGCTTATTCGTTACGGCATGTCGCTTGAAAAGGACATCGCCCGTTACGACCTTGATAACAGTGAATACGATAAAATCTGAAAACGTTTGAATCCTCTTTGAAAGCGGCCCGTCTGAAGATGGCGTCTTCAGACCTGCCTACATTTTTCAAAGAAAATACATCGCAAGAGGTTTTTTCCATGGGAAAAATGCAAGCGTTATTTATCACGCTGATTTTATTAACTGTTTTGGTGCTGCCTTTGGCAGCCGCAGAATCACCGCCGACATTGACGGTCAACATATTGGCCGAGAATGGAACGGTAAGAGTATACGGAACGGTCTACGCACCAAACGGGCTTGACCGTGTCGAAGTAAAAATAGATGACAATTCTTTCCGGACAGCTGACTTAAACGGGAATAATTTTTCGTTTACGGGAAATATTTCCGTTACGGGAAACCATGTCGCTTTAATTCGGGCCTTTGACGTGACAGGGGCAGCGTCAACGACCGAAACAAAGACGTTTTACGCAATCAAGCAGTCATCGTCAGAGACAGATGACATTTCTTTTTTTGTCCGGTCTTCTTCCCTGAAGACGACTACATTCAATAGCTCCCGAAATGTTCGGGAAATGGAATTTCCGGAAGATTTCTGCGTTGAATTCACAATCAACAATGATGACACCGTTTCACATAAAATCCGGTATCGGATTGATGTCAACGGCGAGGAATTGACAAACGACGTCACCGTCAAGAAAGACGGCACATACTCTATTTCGGAGTGGTATGCTGCCGATTCTTTATCTGTTGGCCAGAATCGAATCAAAGTCACTTTGATTGATTGGGAAACAAAAGAGCAGATTGAGGAAAAAAACTTGACCGTTAATTTGTTGTCGGGTGTAAAACCGACATCAACAAACAAGTCAAGTTCATATCCGGAATGGCTTGAAGACTTTGCTTCAGCAAATGGCTTGACAGTCCCGGACACGACAAAACAGGCAATCAGTAATAATTCACAGCTTGAAACGGAAGTTTCACAGTTGAAGACGGAAATTGAGCGATTAAAGGCAAATCAAACGAATAAACCGGTTGCTGAAGAAAAGAGTTTCTTCGAGCAATACGGCGTTTATCTTGCAGCTGTGTTGATCCTGGCAGCCGCCGGGTTCTACCTCTACAAAAGCGGGAAGCTTGACTCCGTTTTTAAGAAAGGTGAAGCTGAAGAAGAAAAACTTGAACCGAAATGATGAGGTGAAAGTTTGGCTTTTAAAATTGGTAAAAAGGAATACGACATACCGACAGTCGTATCCGTGTCCGTCATTGTTTATTTTTGGGTCTTGGTCGGATTCTTTAAATTCCCCGAATTTTTATCGGAATACTACCAAGTCCGTTTAACTTTCTTAGCGGTTGGCGTTCTTTTATGCAAATTTATTTCAAAGGACGAAAGCCGGTTGTTGGCCAGACTCAAAACTAAAAAAATCATCACCAATTACGGCGTTTACGAATGGGACGGAGGCCGATACAAAGTCTGGGTCGATGACAAAGCCTACTGCGTTTTTTACGAAGGAATAAACGCTGAAAACATACACGAAAGGGGAAATGTGGTCTTCATTTGCCCTGAAGAATTTGTTTCCCAGGCGGGAATGAACATCTTGATCAAAGCGGAGCTGAGTCAAGACGGAACAATTCCGGCAGAACTTGAGCAATTTGTTCAAAAATCGAAATTCAGACTGTACGGAACGGTTCAGTCTGCTGATTTCGGAGAAATCACGGCTGAAGTTATTAATTATAAAACAAGGGCGGAAGCACTTGAAATAACAAATGCGGCACTCCGAAAGACAGTCAACGAATGTATGAAATTATTGTCTGACAAACAGACAATAAAAAACATGAGGTCCGAAGACCTCGCAAAATCAATTGAGAACGCTCTGGGGGCGGCTAAAGTTGATTGATTTGGCAGCCGTCGATTCGGTACAATTTATTTCACCGTTTGGCCAGGATGCCAATTTTACGGCCGAGGACGTACCGACAGGTTACGTTCCGCCAAAAAAGAAATCGTTGATGTATGAACCGGTTGCACCGGGAAGCGTCGGCAAATATGAAGCTCTCTCTTTTCTTGAACAGCATAGCTTAGACATTGTAAGTTATTTGCAGTCAAAGGCTGAAGGAACTTACAATATCAGACATTTGACGAAACAATTCACCGAGTTCGCTAACGAAAACCCGATTGATGCATTTGAAATCATTTATGATTACATCGTGCCGAATGATGTCAAAATAGAATGGGTAAAGGAATACTTGTTTTCCGCGCCCCGAATTGTCAACATCATCGGAGAAAGAGGGTCAGGCAAAAACGTCACGACGTATCAGCTTTTTGAATGGTCGAAAGAATGCGGCCTCCGGCCGTATATCGTCGGCGTAAATCAAAAACATCACCCCGACGTGCAAATCACTTCTGATTTGTTCGAGCCGGGTCCGGGTTCGATCATCTCAATTGATGAATTGGCAATTTTTTACAATTCGAGAACAAGAGGAGATACCGAAACCGAAGATACGAGCAGTTTTGCTGTTGCCAGGCACCATTTAAAATGGATTGTCTCGGCTGTTCAAGTTTCATCAACGGGTGACGTGAATTTCTTGAAATTCTGTGACATGTTGATAATGAAACGGATGAGCTTGTTTTCAACGTCTTTGGAAAGGGACGCAATAACGGAACTTGTTCCGAGTTATTTCGTTCCGAATGACCAACAGACTGCTTTTTTTATGTGTCCCAAATTCCGCTGCACAGTGAAACTTGAGCTGCCGGAAATGTGGGACGAGGAATATTCGGTTCCGTTCACGGTTTTAGACAAAGACAAGAAGGACGATTACATCGCCGAATTGTTCTTGTCGGGCACAAGGCCGGACATGATTGTCAAAACTCTGAAAGCGAGAGCCGTAAGGTGTACCGAATCGGACGTTTATGACGTGCTGCTTCAGCGCGGAATAATCACCGAAGATGAACGTAAAAAGAAGGGTAAGAGATGACAGAAGATACTGATTATTCAAAATATTTCAATAAAGGAAATGATTGCGACGCTTGTAAGCACTTAATCTTTGTAAAAGAGGACGTTCAGGTCTGCACAAGGGAGCGTGACGGCGAAGAATGCGATTTTAAAGAGGCTGAATAATGGAACCGGTTTTATTGGCCGAGAAATTGGCCGAAAATAAAAGGAAACTCTGCAAGTTCTGTAAGAAAGCCGGCAGAGTTTCAGACGGCTATGCGATCCATTTGGTTTGCACTTAGAAAAGCAGGCGTAAAGGTGATTTGGTGACGTTTGAAGACGTCACGAAACCCGAAGACTGTGAGTGTTATGAACGTAGAGAAAAACACCAAAACATTCACCGATTGACAATGAGAGAGCTTTTTGCGCGGCCGGAGAAAACTTTGGATAAGTTTGATAAATGGATGCTGACGCCGGAAGCGGGCATGAACGCTTTCGAAAAGCATCAAACGGCCGTAAACCAAAAAATGAACAGGCGATTAAAATGAGTTTGAAAAGAATACCGTGTATTCATTGCGGAACGATTGTAATCGCTTCAGAAGGCAATGAACAACCCGTTTGTTCAGGTTGCAGCACGTTCATGAAGTCCGACGATAACCGGGAACAAATGAACATCGCAATGGTACTTGAAAGGCATTGGGGGTCTTGAATAATGACTGAAATAATTTCAGAGAAGGACATCGGCGGTGGAAATATCGTTTATGAAGTTCGCTGTGAAAATTGTGGTGGAGTATCCGGCTCAATATGCACGATAAATAGAATTTGCGGTCATTGTGGAAATTCGCTTTAAATTGAGGAATTTACGATGGCAGAAGAAGCGAAATGTTGGGCTGATGAGTTATCTCAAAAAGTCAAAGATAAGTATCCAAAATTCGACGATTATGATATATTAACAGCCGAAAACAAGGCACTTGATTATGTTAGGGATATGAAGCGATATTCAAAATTTACTATTGAGTTTGACAAAGACGGAATTCACAGAAACGGAAAATATGACAAAATATGCACCGGAGTCTTTCAAATTGCTCTTTGGGGGTATGCCAGAGAGATAGATTCTGAAAACATTAATTGAGGAGTTATCATGCCAAAGAGAGGACAAGTTATAACCAGTGAATCGGGTCATTCGTATGTATTTATTCGAGAAAACAAAGACAGACAGACTTATACTGTCTGCACTACGAAAGACATCAAAAATAAAGACGAAACTGAAATTGATTCGCAAAATTTCGAAAACACAAATTAGGAGATGAAAAGTATGCCAGACTATGTTTATCATGCAAGATGTGATTGCGGAGAATATATGCGAAACAAATCTTACAATTCAAGAGTAAGAAAATTCAAGATGCGCTGTCAATTTTGTAAAAAATCGACAGAAGTCATGCCGTCCGCATTTAAAATGGATGCACAAACGGAAGGTCTTGTCCATTTGAGACATTTAAACATGAACAGATTCGGAAAAGGAATTTATGCCGATGAAAAATGAGGGATTAAAATTGTCCGATTACATGAAAGGTGTTGTTGTCGGTTCTTTTACAACCGGCATCATCATTACAATTTTTATGATTTTGGGGTGGGTTTAATGGCCACACAAAAAATCACCGGCGAAAAAAAAGATAATTTTGTCAGCGTTCGATTGAACGATCAATCTTTCAGAAAGCTGAAAAAAATATCGGAAGATACAGGATACAATCAAACTCAGGCGATTGAATTCTGCATCAATCTGACCGGAGTTATGGTTCGGGATACAAAGGAGTCCGAATTTGATAACGATTTGGCAGTGAAGATGATTCGCTTTCTTTATGGCGAAGACACAAAAAAAGCAATTAAAAATGATTTACCTAAAGAAAATCGGTCAAGTATTTGACCGATATGATTTATTTTTTGTCCGGGAATTGTGGCCAACGCTCCGATCGGAACGCAGCTGCGAAATCAGATCGGATTCATCACAATCAAGCGACTTCGCAAATTTAAACCATGAAACGCAATTTATTTTGTTTTTTACAAAAACGCTATCGTGTAACACGTCCGTGTGACATAGGTATAAATGAATTTTTGCTGTTTTTTCTTTAAACCCGAACGGGTTAAAGGTGAAAAAAATATGGCAAAAAGCTTTTTAGACAACAAATTTGCATCAATCCAAATCAAATATTGGATTATAATTGCTTTGGTTGCTCTTGTTGCGGTTTACGCTTATTCTGAAGGTTGGTTTGAGAAAACTCAAACAATCACACCCGACGGAACAGACGGCAAACTGAAACTTGACAAAGAACTCAAACAGATGACAGTCGGTTCAACCGTCGCCGCCGACGGTACGGCCAATTATAACGCCGAATCCGGCGCAATTGCCGTCCAAATCGATGCTGAGAAAACGAATAATTCGACACATACGACTTTTATCATTAAGGCGGCCGACGTTGACGGCAACGCCAAGACCGTGGCAACAGTCACGCAGGCCGGACTTTTGTCCACACCGACAGAACCCGTTACCGTGACGGTTACGGCCGAAATTGACATGAATTACATTTCCGGATTCACGAATACAAATGAAATTCTTTCTTCTTCTGTGACTGCTTCAGCACCCACGATGAAGACCGCAGCTGGCGAGGTCTATTATCCGGTTGTTCTGAAGAACGAAAAACCGGCTGTCTACGTCAATGACGTTCTCGGCGGTAAAAACCTCAGCTGGACAGTTTCAAACACTTCTCAGACTGTTCTTGTTACATTTGACTTGGATTGGGCCGGCATTGATAAAATGACCTCAATCAGCGATGAGATTCAGGTTCCGATTAAGTTCACAAACACAGACAACCCGGCAACGATCCAGATTCGTGCCATTAAAAATGCTGCTCTCTGATTCAGAGAGCCATTTTAATTTTTTCCGGAGGAAAAGTGAATGGTAAAAGCGGTCCACATTCTTCTTGCTGTTCTTCTTTTAATTGTGGGTGTTGGTGTTGTAACCGAT
>CAYUQC010000021.1:0-27434 GCA_964446755.1 uncultured Methanosarcinales archaeon | reverse complement strand
CCTTCGGGAACCTTGGATCGCTGCCAGGAGTCTTTCTTTATCATTCTAATTTTAAATTATTAACATCAGGAGTGGACGGCATGTCCGTCTCCTTTATTCAAAAAGCCAACGTGGCAGAGCGGCTATGCGTTCGCCTGCAGAGCGAATCTACTCCGGTTCAAATCCGGACGTTGGCTTATTTTTTTGAGAAATCTTTACATATTTTATATCCTTTGAATTCTTCAAGGTTTGTTATTTCGTCCGGAGAATAAAATATGAGATATGAAGTCAAAGGGACACCGTTCCCCGTTGTTACCTGTTATTTAGAAAGAGGCGAAGCCATGATTACCGAAAAGGGCGCTATGTCCTGGATGACCGATCGGATGAAGATGGAAACCAACACGCGAGGCGGTTTTATGAAAGGACTCGGCCGCATGTTTTCGGGCGAATCTTTCTTTTTAAACACTTATACATCCGAAGGCGATAACCAATTCATTACATTCGGTTCTTCCTTCCCCGGCCGTATTCTGGATTTTAATCTCGGAAACGGCAGAACGATCATCGCACAAAAAGATGCGCTTCTTGCCATGGAAAAGACGGTAGAGATGAATGTTCATTTCAAGAAAAGAATCGGTGCCGGTTTCTTCGGCGGTGAAGGTTTCATCATGCAGAAGTTTTCCGGCAACGGTTTTCTCTTTTTGGAAATCGACGGTGATGTCGTTGAATATAATCTGAAAGCCGGAGAACGTCTTTTGATTGACCAGGGGCACTTGGCGGCAATGGAAGACACGGTTCAATTTGACATTACAACCGTCTCAGGCGCCAAAAACATTCTTTTCGGCGGCGAAGGGTTATTCCTGGGAACACTGACCGGTCCGGGAAAAGTTTGGATCCAAACCATGCCGATGGCAAGCTTGGTGGATATCATCCTGTCCAGAATCCCGCCGAGCAACGGTTAAAATCGAAGAATATCATTCTTCCTTTTTCTTTTTTGAAAGCGCGCTTGCGACCATAATCGCTTTTGTGTAATGTCCCGCTGACCGGGAGGTGTCGACAAAAACATGCCGGTCCATTAAAATAGGCGCACCGAGACCGTCACCGCCGCCTAAAAATGTTAAAGCTCTGAAAATCAGATTTCCCGTGATCCCGTTCGGTGCCAAGATATAATTGGAATGTTCAAACGCTTCTTCCAAATCCAATTTATAATCAACGACATGAAGCTTTTTTTCTTCCGTGATAATACGTACGATTTCGGCAGCTTCCGCTCTTCCGGCTTTGTCCGGTGTTGAAATCAATCCCACATGCGGCGCGACACCGAGGCGTTTTAACAAATGCGTTCCGAGACAAATAAACTCCACTTTGTCCTCGATGGTTGTTCCTTCATCAATGCCGACGGGCGCAAAAAAGTGCGGATTTTCATCTTTTGCCAAAAGAATGGCGATTCTATGAATCTTATTAATATGGCAGGCCTTTTTCAAATTTGAAAGTGAATCCGAAGCCTTTGCTGTTCCGCGAATCGCAGCGTCCACTTTTCCGGAAACCAGTAAAGAAACCAGCTCATCTTCCGGCATTTCGGTGTCAATAATTCCGAAAGGAAGTGACAGCGCTTCCCCTTCCTTCAAGTTATAGTAAACGCGGGAGGCTTTTTCAATCTCCGCTTGATTTCCTACCAAAATTACATCCGCGTACTTCTTTTCAACGGCGGCAGCGGCACATTTCACCGTATCGGGATCCGGGTCGCGAACACCCATGGCAATCGTCGCATGTTTTGAAACGGCAATTTTTTCAATCAAACCGATCAGTTTTTCCATTTCGATTTCCGTCTTTTCGCCGATTTCTTCCATTCTCCGCTCCTTTCATTGAATCTCTTTTTTCTGTGAAAGCGCTTCCAAAACCGCCTCTTTCATGACATTCACGTCGGGTTTTTTTCCGGTCCAAATTTCGAAAGCCAAAGCGCCCTGATAAACAAGCATCATAACACCGTTGAGTGTTTTTGTATCGCTGTCAGCCCTTGATTCCTTTAAGAATTTTGTTTCTTCGGGGTTGTAAACCGCATCAAAAACGGTTTTGCCGCCTTTCAAACACTCTTGAATCATTTCGTCTTTGTTTTTCCCCTTTTCTAGAGGCAGATTATCATAAATCGAAACATCCGTGTATTTTCCCATGCCGAGTTCCGTGGTTTGAATAATGACATCCGCGTTTTTCAAATCATTCCATCCGGATTCAAAGCCGCTTCCTGATACATTTGGATTTCCTGTTTTTTCACGGATTTCCTCCGCCAGGCTGTATGCTTTTTGAGCGGTTCGGTTGATGATTTTTACAGGATTTCCGCATTCTCCGAAAAAAAGAGAAATTGATTTGGAGGCGCCGCCTGCGCCGATGACCAAGATGTTTTTTCCGCCTGTCGTGCAACCGGCATATTCCAACGCTTTGAAAGCGCCTTGAGCATCCGTGTTATAGCCGTAAATCTTTCCGTCTTTGAAGTGAAGCGTATTAACCGCGCCCGCTTTTTTGGAAAATTCATCCGGTATGATTAACCCGGTTTCAAAGATTTTTTCTTTTAACGGAATAGTCAGATTCAGGCCTCTGAATCCTTTTGTTTGCGCTTTCTGGATTTCCCGTTTTAGGTTTTCGGGTTCGACCGCATAAGCTTTGTATTCAAAAGTTTCCATGCCGAGTGTTTTAAATGCGGCGGCATGCATCACGGGAGACAATGAATGGCTGACGGGATAACCGAAAACACCGAATTGACATTTTTCCATTTTATTCCTCAACATCAGAGGCCGAATAACTTGAACCCTTCCTTGATTCTGCCGACCGGGAGCTGTCCGGGAGCCGCTTCTCCGTCAATATATCCGTAAGAGAGGATCGATCCGTAAAACGGCGCTAAAACACGTGTTTGCTTGCCCAGATCACCCATTGCAATCAGGCAGATCCGTTCAGGTTTTTTGCTCCTGAGTCCGGCCCGGTAAAGCTTTAAAACATCTTTTTTTGTTTCGGGCATGACGGCAACCTTTGCAATGTCCGCGCCTTTTGCGAAAGATTTTTCCAACACGCTTTCAATTTTTTTCAATGAAGGCATATTTTTTTCATCGAAATAATGAGACGAAAGAATGATTTTTGTATTGGATTTTTCGGCGATATGCCGGCATTCATAGATGTTTTTCTTGGAACTTTTCCGTTCGATATCTATGTAATCGACATCTGAAATGATTTTTTTAATCAAATCAAAACGCTCCGGTTCTTTACCTTCAAAAGCGCCGCCTTCATCTTTCGACCTGAGCGTTCCGATTACCGGAAGGCCGCTGCCTTTGGCTTCCTTGATCCATTCCTTCATCTAATCAATTAACGCCGTTTCTTCAAAGTCTTTTTTCAAATATTTTTCAAATCCGGGCGTATTGGTAAGCAGCAAATCAAAGCGGAGTTCCAATATGTCTGCACCGTTTTCCTTGCCGGTTTTTACATTTTCCTTGACGTTCTTTGTAATCGTTCCGACAACTGCCGGACGAGTGAAGTAAGTCATTTGAGATCCCTTCTTAGTTTTCAATGATTTTTTCAGTCACTTTCATTCCGAAATGCCGGCCGGCCTCTTCAATTTTTACAAGAACCTCGTCGCCGACTTTCAGTTTTGTAATCGAAATGCTTTTGCCGTCGGGTTTGACAAGCTTAACCGTTTCAGCATTTTGAAGAATCACTTTTAAGAGTTTTCCTTCCGTTTCCGCTTCCAGAAGCATCATCGGACGTGATTCAATCTTGACACGTCCGACAATCCCCGGCCGTGTTTTTCCTTCCGCGTCCACAATCGTGACGTCATCTCCGGCTTTTAATTCTGAAAGATAACGTGTCATGTCATTAATTTTCAAATACGAATATACCGCGCCGGCGTTCACTCTGAACGGACGGGACGCAACATACGGGCTTTCATCGACTTCCGAGTGGATCAGGAAGAGCCCGGCCGACTGGGAACCGATCAGCATGCCTTCGCCTGGCGTCATCAGGTTGCAGGTATCGACGCAGACACGGTCGCCCATACCGAGCTGCTTCACGGTTACAATCTTAGCCGGCACCAAGTTTTCCGTCGTCCTGCCGCTCATTTTAACGGCTGTTGCAATTTCTTTAATCTCGCTCATATCCTCCGAGTCAATCAAAACACCGTCAACGCCTTTTTCAAGAATCCGGAGCGATGTCTGCGCGTCTTCAACGGATTTGACATCCGCAATGATTTCGACATCATATTTTTCAAGAGCGGCAATCAGATTTTCCAGAGGAATGATGCGCCAGTCTCCGGCAGAAATTATTAAGTAATCCGCCGTTTTGCCGAGTTCTGCCGCAAACAGTTCCGTTTTTTTGTTCTGAATATCAACGTAAGCGGCAACAGATCTGCCGGCTGATTTTTCCTCTTTCATCTGTTTCAATTCAGACGTTTCACTTTTCTCATCGTCTTTTTCGGAAAGCAGCGGTATGTTCCATACCCAAACATCGGCTTCCTCCGTATTTTTGCCGTTGAAGAAACAAGCCGTTTTGATCTTTCCGAGTTGTTTGATTTCGGGTAAATCGGCGGCATCGGCCAGCACGAAGTCCGCGCCGGACTCCATCGCTGCCGTTATTCCGTTTCTTTTTTGATCCCACGATCCTTCCGTAGCTTTAATCCATACGTTTTTCATCGTATCTTCCTGTCCTATGATTATTTCTTTTCCTGATCTTTACGTGCCTTTTTCTGGCTGTTCTTCAATTCGGGCGGCTTGCCGCTGCTGGAGAACCGGCTCGAAGTTTTGGGTTTGCTCGGTGCCGAGGGCTGAGAAGTCTGTGTCTTGGACGGCTTTGATGAGGTTTTCGATCCGGATTTTGAACTGCCGGATTTCTCTTTCTTGTCGGAACCGCCGCCGAAGAGCCCGTCAATTCTGCCGTAAACGCCTTTTGATTCGGGTTCCTTTCCTCTCCTCTTCGGATTCTGCTTCTCTTCTTCTTCCTTTTCTTTATAATACATCAAAGCCAAAACCGCGCCGATAATGATTATTAAGAAACCGCCGCCGATCAATATCCATTTCCACGGAATCTCAGCTTTGGGTTTTTCAGTCACCGTCCATGTAAAGGTTTGGTTTGTTACTTCAATCGAAGACTCACCTGCTGTTTTCGGCTTAAAGCTGAACGTCAAGTTCTTCGTTTCACCCGGCGACAGCGTCACTTTTTTCGTCTCCGTCTTGTTTTCCGCTTCAATGACGACTTCCTGCGTGTCTTTTTCTTTACCGACGTTTTCGATCGTCATGGCAATTTTGACGGTTTTGTTGACCATTGATTCTTCCGGAATCGTGATGTTCGTCACGGCAAAATACGGCCCGTATTCCAAAACTTTCATTTCTTTGGTTCCTGTCATGTATCCGGTCTTGTTGGCCGTCAATTTGTAAAGTCCCGGCGTTGAATCCGCCGTCACGTTAATCATGCCGTTGTCATTCGTTGTTCCGATGTGTTCGCCGTTTTTGTAAACGCCTGCACCGGTAACATTTGTATTATTTTCATCTTTCACGTATAAACGGAAGGAGTCTTCCGAAAATATGTAATCCGGAATTACGATTCGAAGTTCATCGCCGCCTTCTGATGTTGACTTTGTCGTTGTCACCGATGAATAACCGCTTTTTTCGGCTTTGAATTCATAAGATCCGGCATTGCCGATCGTATATGAAATCGAGCCGGATGAATTTGTCTCACCGATTGTATTGTTGTTGACTTTGACGGTTGCGCCGGAGAGTTCCTTCCAGCTGCCGCTGCTGTTATAGACAACCTTTATTGTGATATTTTCATTCGGGTAGATCGTTTCGGGAACTTCGATTCTTAAGTTCGACGAAGAGGAAGAGTTGTTTCCGCCGGACTGGTTGAACGGGAAGAACCGGAGTTCATCCGAATCCGCGACGTGAAGCGACAAATTTTCCATCAGGGTGATGTTTGACCCGCGTGAAAGATTAACCGAATCTTTGTTGACGAATATCAATGCACTGCTGCTTGTATATTCCACACGCATGCTGCCAAGAGTCGTACCCGATCCGACGTCCGTCGTTTTTGTTGAAATCTGGAAAATGCCGCCGATTTTAATGAACTCGCTCGTTCCCGAGAAAACGGTCGTCACACGAACGGCAATAATCGGAACAACCGTGTCGCCGACGCTTGCTTCATAAACAAAATTTTCACCCGACCCGACTCTGGCTTCTTTTACGGTGCTGCCGTCTTTTTTCAAGGCTAAATTCACTTTTGAACCGTTGTCGGTCAAATTGACGACCTGAAGCGTATATCCTTCTTCCAATGTGATATTCGCATTTCTGTTGTATTGTTTCTCCGTTCCGTTGTTGATCAAAACCTTTGAAACGCTTCCGTCTTTCAGAATACTGTCATTGCTGTCGGTAAAGTTTGTCGTGTTGTTTTTGTTGGACGAGTTGTAGCGGAGGTATCCGGCAAAATAATTCTCGCCGCCGAGATTAATTGCCTGGTAACTGCCCCAGTTTGAATAATTGAAAGATTCATTGTAAGCATTTGTGGAATACAAGATCTGCTTTGCGGAAACGGAACGCTGAAGTGTGCCGCTGACATCAAAAGACAAGTTCTCCGTTTCCGTGCTGTTATTGTAATCATAAGTGAATCCCGGAAAGTTCATGCCGTTCCAGCTTTTGTTCGTGTTGGAACTGTCATACACCATTCCTCTGTCGGAATATTTTTTTTCCATGTCCGTTTCCGGGTCGGAAACAAGGTCGAATTTCAATTTTGACGTGTCTTTAACGTCCATTTTGATGTGCCCCATCAATGTCACGGTGCTGTCGGCATTCAATTTGATGCGGTCAGGGTTTTTCATCGTGATCCGCGTGTCATTAACCGTTTTAATTTCCATGGCGCCGATTTTTCTGCCTTCGTTCACATCGGTTGCACTTTCAGAGATCTGGAAAACACTGTCAATCACTGCTTTTGTGCCGTTGAGGCCTTTCACGTGGACAACGACAACAGGCACTGTTCCCACATCGTCAAGAGATTTTTCATAAACGAATGTCGTGTTGTTTGAAACTGTTTCATTTTTCACGCTGTTGCCGTTCTTTTCAAGGCTTAATCTGAATTGTTTGCCGCTTTCATTGATGTCACTGACCGTCAGCTTGTAGCCGTTTTCAAGAGTGTATGTGTCACCGGAACCGAGACTTTTCTCATTTTTGTTGTCCAGAAGAACCGGATAAATCTTTTCATCCGACAATGTGCTGGTGTTGCTGTTTGTGAATTGTGTCGTTGACATATTGCCGGAAGCGGAGCGTGTGTAGCCGGCAAAATACGGTTCTCCCTGCCAGCCGATGACGCGGTAGCTGCCCCAATCCGCGTATGCGAACCGCATGTTTTTGTATTCCGTTACATATTCGGCATTTCCTGCATTGATCTGCCTGTCGCTTGCGGAAACGGTCAGCGTGATATTTTCCGTGTAAACGCCTCTGTCCAAGTCGTACCATAAACCGGAGTAGATGGCGGGGGTCCACGTGTACGTCGAAGACATGCTTTGTTCCTGGTCCCATAAATTACTGCCTTTGATGGCGGCGGCAGAGGCGGGAGCAGCTAAACAGGCGATTATCAAACCTAATAATACAAAAAAACTCAGATATTTCATTTTCTTAATCATGTGCGGCACTCGTATGTATTTGTAATCGGTTGTGTGAATTTTAATCCAATCAAAAATTATCCTGATTTTGACATTATTATAATGTTGATTAAATCATTTGTTTTTAATATGCGTTAATGGTTTATTTATATTATTGCTTCTATCCGTTTTGAAAAAATTTAAAAACGCTTTAATTCTGCCCTCTTTTTGTAACGGTTATGTCCGTCAAATTTCTTATCAAAATGATCCGTGATGAATCGGGCGTTTCCGTTATTTTCGGGGCTTTGCTGCTTCTGACAATCTCTGCGGTTTTTCTGTCCGCTTTTCTGATGACGGCTGTTCCCGCAAAAATCATGTCTGAAGAATCTGACGCGAATGATCTTCTGCTGTCCGAAATCCTCAAACATTCCGGGAACGAGGCTCCGGCGGGACGGGTTTCTTTTCATTCGGATTATTCAACAGTCAATGCTGTTGAAGGCGGCGGGATCTTGTTTGCGGCGGATATTTCCGTTCCGCCTGAAACAGATTCTTTTTTGAAGTCCGATTTGATTTTTCATTCCGTCAACGACTTTGATTTTTACCGGCTCAGCTCAGGGTCTCTTCTTTTTTCATGCCGGTATTCACAGATTCCCGATTGTTTTTATTCTTCGGGAGACTCTTCACTTCTTCTGATTCAGGAGGACGGCTCTTCTTTTTTAAAACCGCCCGACATCTCGATCCGGCGGAATAAGGATAACAAAATTCTGCTTTCCATGCGCGGGGATGTTCTCCGTTTCTCTTCATCTCCCGTTTTCGGCCCGTTGACCATTTTAAATGGCGTTGTTATTCAAACGGTTGAAGTTCATGATTTTGTTTCGGAAATCTGCATTCTTTATTCTGCGGACGCATCCGGGCCGGTTTTGAACGAAGCGTTAACCATTCAAAAAGAAAAAGCTTTTCGGGAGTGGCTGCTCAATTTTGAACAAGAACTGAACCGGGATTTTCCCGAATTGAAAACAGATTCGGATCCTGAAAAATTAACTCTGATTATTTCTTACGATTCTTTTTTTGAAATCGATATCCGGGTTCGTGAAATAGACTGTTCTTTCTCGTAACGCAAAAGACACTTTCAGTTGAACGGGAAAATTATAAAAAAGCGGGCCCGGGAGGATTCGAACCCCCGGCATTCGGGTTAGAAGCCCGACGCTATATCCTGGCTAAGCCACGAGCCCAGTTGGGTAGGATTGCAATGAAAGCTTTTTTCTCATATATACCTTTTGTTCCGAATTCTTTCGGCGCGTCGGATTTATCACTGCCCTCATCCCGATTTTCTTTTTTGTTTCAAACAGAGCGTTTTCTTTTCGCTCTTCATTATAATTCTTCACGAGCCCGTTTTTTCGGAAAAACATTTAAATCCATTGGGAAATTGGTATTTACATTTATGATGATTTTTCGTTTCAATTTCGATTTTTCTTCATAAAGAAGCGCATAAGCGCTTGCATCACACATCACTAACATATAAATCGGGTGATTTTACAAATGAGCGAGAATTTAATGTATGTCAACGGCAAGTTCGTTCCCGAGAACCAACCTGTCATATCCGTCTTTGATCATGGTTTTCTCTATGGCGACGGGGTTTTTGAAGGAATTCGCGCTTACAACGGCCGTGTCTTTAAGTTAAGAGAACACGTCGACCGTCTGTTTGATTCCGCAAAAGCCATTGATTTGGATGTCGGAATGTCGAAGGAACAAATGGAAGAAGCCATTCTTGAGACGCTCCGGAAGAACAACTTAAAAGATGCCTACATTCGCCCGATCGTTTCCCGCGGTAACGGCGATTTAGGACTGGACCCGCGTAAATGCGACAAGCCGAACGTTTTCATCGTCGTTAAGATTATGGATTCTTTGTACGACACGATGGAACTCAAAGCCATCACGGTCGGTGTCCGCCGCAATGCTCCGGACGCATTGTCTCCGAATATCAAATCTTTGAATTATCTGAACAACATTCTGGCGAAAATCGAAGCCAATGCCAAAGGCGGGCAGGAAGCCATTTTCCTCGACCACAACGGCTTTGTCGCGGAAGGTTCCGGCGACAACATCTTCGTCATCAAGAACGGTGTCGTTTACACCCCGCCGACCATCAACAACTTAAAAGGAATCACAAGAGCAACGGCAATCGAACTGCTCGAAAAGAACAAGATTCCGGTCCGCGTCGAAAACATCAGTCTCTTCGATGTTTATACCGCCGATGAGATCTTTGTTACGGGAACGGCTGCCGAAGCGGCCGCAGTTGTCTGGGTGGACGGCAGAACCGTCGGTACCGGTAAGACCGGTCCGGTGACTGCGCTCATGCTCAAGGAATTTGAGAGAATTACGGGCACAACCGGTACGGAAATCTACACGGCGAAGAAAGCACCGGCAAAAGCCGCGGCAAAACCGGCTTCTAAAAAACCATCAGCCAAAAAATAAATTGAAAGGCATTATGCCTTTCTTTTTTATTTTTTCTTTATTTTTCGGTTTTATTCTTTTTTGAATATTAATAATTATATTTTCTACAATAAATTGATATATGTTTAAAATTAATTTCCGCAGTGATTATTTGAAATCAGTTTATTTTTATTCCCGTTCGCTATTATTGGGTTCAAAAATAAATGAAAAGGGGTTAATTTATGAGAAAATCAATTTTTTTATCAGTGGTACTTTTAGTGTTTTTATTCACATTGAATGTATCTCTTGCAGCCGATTATGAAGGCGCGGGTACCGTTAATGATCCGTATCGGATTCAAACCGTTGAACAGCTTCAGGGTATTCGCGATGGTTTAGATAAAAGCTATATTCTGATGGATGATCTTTCGATTTCTGACGGCACTTGGCTGTCCATCGGTAATTATACACATCCTTTTTCCGGAAATTTTAACGGAAACAACAAAACCATTACTTTTGCACAAGCTACTGTTTTTACGACAGACGGTACCAGTCCAGCTGTAAATGCCCGAGACGAAAATGGTGACGGATACGGTTTGTTCGGAAATGTGAAACCCTCGGGAGGCACACCGGTCAGAATCGAAAATGTCCACCTTGTTGTTCTCGGTGATTTAACGAACGGCGATAACAGAATTTTCGGTACCTTACTCGGTGCAGGCGGATTCGGTTATGTTCATATTATCAATTGTCATGTTGAAGGTTCATCATCAATTATCGGTAAAAGCGATGTCGGCGGTTTAGTCGGTTTGCTGCAGTACGGCCGAATCGATACCTGCAGTTCATCTTTTTCTGTTTCTGCTTCGGACAGCTTTGCCGGCGGTCTGGTCGGGTGTTTCCGTTGGATCGGTGTCATTTACCAATCCTATTCGGAGAGCGATGTTTCTGCAGCCGGAACAAATGCCGGCGGGCTTGCCGGATTTTTCGGCGGTCTTGAAAACGGCATCTCTATTCCTTCCACACTTATCTCCGGCAGTTACGCTTCCGGCACAGTCCGTTCTTCCAATCAAACCGGCGGCCTTGTCGGATCCATTTATGACGGTTCCATTGTGAACAGTTATTCAAACGCAACCGTTATTGGCGGGTCAAGCACCGGAAACACGGCAGGCGGTCTTGTCGGCTATAGCCTGAGAGGAAATATCTCTCAAACATATTCGTCGGGTCCCGTCACCGGAAACGTGGCAGGCGGCCTCGTAGGTGCCGTCTCTACAAATAATATTTTAAAAAGTTTTTACAATTCCGATACAACGGGATGCTCCGACAGCGGAAAAGGAATTGCCAAAACAACAACAGAACTTCAGATGCTCTCAACATTTTCGGATTGGAGCATTGAGGAATACGGCGAAAGTTTCCGTTCAAAAAGCTGGTATCTCAAGTCCGGCAGCTTTCCCGAACTCATGTGGAAAGCCGTCATTTTAATCGATGACACAACGCCTTTTAAGTGGGTCGGCGACGGTCAGGTACACACGGATGCGGCCGGAAATTCATTCACGTGGTTTTTGAATCACCCGTACAAACTTGTCGGTGACATTCAAATCGAGGAGACTGTTTGGAAAAGTATCGGCAATACCACTCATCCTTTTAACGGATGGATTGAAGGCGATTTTTATACGATTACATTCACTCAAGACGTGACATTAACAAATGACGGCGGTTCGGGAGATGGATATGGGTTGTTCGGTAATTTCAAAGAACCCTCTGTTAATAATCTCACACTCATCGTTCGAAACATGACAGCTGACAATACCGTCAACGGTGGTGTCGGACCTTTGATCGGAGCCGCGGAAACTTACGGTGCCGTTGAAAATTCTTCCGTTGAAGGATATGACGCAAGCAACACCGTCAAAGGAAATTACAATGTCGGCGGAATGATCGGTAAATTCGACAGAGGATTTATGAGACACGACTCTTCGACTGTGAATGTTGTTGCCGTTGAAGATAATGCCGGTGGTCTTGTCGGAAATTTCAGAGGAACAGCCTTCTATAACAATTACGCTGCCGGTTCCGTAACCGCTAAAAATAATGCCGGCGGTCTTGCGGGGCAGTTGAAAGAATATGACAATCTTTATTTCTGTTATGCAACCGGATCGGTCACGGCTACACAAAACAATGCCGGCGGATTGATCGGTTTATTTGCTGGAACGGGCAATTCTCAATACAAATTCTATGACAACGTTGCTTTAAACAAGGGTGTCAAAGGTGTTTCAAATGTCGGTAAAGTTATCGGCGGATTTGATACGGCAAAAGAGCCGGCCAGCGTTTCCGGTATCTATGCTTGGGAAAATATGACGGGTAACTTTGATTCATTGTTCGGAAACGAAGATGTTTCAACAGCCGATGTCTGGAATACAAGTGCCGGTACCGGGGGCTGGTCTTCCTTTAATCCGATTGAATGGGATTTGAGCACGAATCCGAAATTCCTGCTGCCGATATTTGTTTGGCAGGAGGGTGTCTCTGCTGATGCTTCACATTTGGTTCAAAAGAATCAAAGCAACGGGGGCGGAAGCGGGACCGGAAATGCAACCATCTCCGGCCCTCAGCCGACTTCGCCCAGTTCCGCAATCAACGAGACCAACAACACATCTCTGCCGCCGGCAGAAAACAATACGGCACCCGGTTATACAAATGAGGAACCCGCCAAACCGTCTTATTGGATTTTTGTACTGTTAGCGGTTGTCATCATTGCCGGCGTTGCGCTTTATCTCAAAAAAAGGCAACATGAATAATTTTTAAAATAAAGGGTCTTTCCCTTTATTTTTCGATTTTTCTTTTTTTCCGCCCTGTCTTTTTCCGATTAATTATTTATACTGCAAAAAGGGTTATTCTTCACCGCGAGCATGCGCATATTCTTGATTATTTATTCAATTTTATTTCGGTACACATGGCAACATTACAGGAACAGATTCGGGAAGTCGAAGAGGAAATTAAGAAAACGACTTACAACAAGGCCACTTCTTTTCACATCGGCCGGCTGAAAGCGAAGCTTGCAAAACTTCATGACGAGGTTGAAAAGAAAAGCTCTTCCGGCGGAACGGGAGAAGGATACAGCGTCAAAAAATCCGGCGACGCTACCGTGACTCTTGTCGGTTTTCCGTCTGTCGGCAAATCCACGCTTCTGAACAAGCTGACGGATGCCAATTCCGAGGTCGGCGCTTATGCGTTCACAACGCTGACCGTTGTTCCCGGCGTCATGGAGTACAAAGGTGCGATTATTCAGATTTTGGACGTTCCCGGTCTCGTGAAAGGCGCTGCTTCCGGCCGCGGCCGCGGAAAAGAAGTCATTGCCGTTATCCGCAGTTCGGACTTGGTTATTTTTCTGCTGGACGTTTTTCAGCCGACCCACTATCAGGTTCTGATGGAAGAATTGTATGAAGCCGGTATCCGTATCGATCAGACCCCGCCGGACGTTGTCATCAAAAAAGTTGCCCGCGGCGGTATTCAAATCAATTCAACGGTTGAATTGGAATACATAGATGAAGACACGATCAAATCCATTATGGATGAATATAAAATTCATAACGCGTCCGTTCTTTTAAGAGAAAATGTAACCGTTGACCAGTTCATTGACGTTGTCGCAGGCAACCGCAGTTATGTGTCATCCATGATTGTCGTCAACAAAGTTGATTTGGCCAATCAGCAGATTATGGAAGACAACAAAAAAAGGTATCCTGACGCTGTCTTTATTTCCGCGCACAACAGCCAGAATTTGGACATGCTCCGCGAAGTTCTTTATGACCGTCTCGGATTCATCCGCGTTTACATGAAACCGCAGGGTGAAGCGGCCGACTTAGAAGAGCCGATGATTGTTCTGCGCGGCACCGATATCGGTCAAATCTGCGACCGCCTGCACAAAGACTTCCGGAAGAAATTCAGATTTGCTTATGTCTGGGGCGCTTCCGCGAAACATCCGGGACAGCGCGTCGGCCTCGAACATAAATTAATGGATAAAGACGTTGTTTCAATCGTTATTCAGAAATGAATCGTTTTCGTCATAAGCTTTTTAATTTATTCTGCCCTTGACATTTTATTCTTTATTTTATTTTCATTCACTTTCAAGGAAAACAAACATGACATTCAGCGCTTACATCAATTTCGGCGGTAACTGCCGCGAAGCCGTTACATTTTATGCAAAAGTTTTCGACAAAGAAACGCCGTCGTTTTCAACGTACGGCGACATGCCTCCCGACCCGAATTTTCCCGTCACGGACGAACTGAAAAAATTAGTGATGTATTCGGATATGGACATCGGCGGCACAAATGTCATGTTCAGCGATATGCCGCCGGAATTTGAATTCATTGTCGGAAACAATGTTACTTTGGTTTTCGGAAGCAAGAATAAAGAAGAAATTCAAACTGTTTATGACCGCTTGAGCGAAGGCGGAACGGTGTCTATGGAACTCCAAGAAACCTTTTACGCTGCTCTTTACGGAATGGTCGTCGACAAATACGGAATCACCTGGCAGATCATTTGGGAAGACGGCATTAAGTGGAAATGATTCAATTCACTTTGAATCGAATACGGGAATTTTAATATGACAATTTCAAAACCGAGAGGAACGCGTGACTTTCTGCCGGAAGAAATGGCCCGACGGAGGGCCGTTGAGTTCAAGCTTCGCGAAGTCATTCAAAAATGGGGTTACGGCGAAGTCGTGACACCGACATTTGAAGAGCTTGAACTTTTTACGCTCAAATCCGGCCAGGGAATCATCGGCGAGCTTTACAATTTTACCGATAAGGGCGACCGTGAAATGACACTCCGGCCCGAGCTGACGGCACCTGTCATGCGCGCTTACGTCAATGAAATGCAGTCTTTTTCAAGACCGATCAAACTCTTCTATTTTGAAAATTGTTTCCGCTATGAACGCCCCCAAAAGGGCAGATACAGAGAATTCTGGCAGTTCGGCGCCGAGCTGATCGGCAGCAGCAAGCCGGAAGCGGATGCCGAGGTGATTGCGCTTGCCATGACAATGATTTCCGCCGCCGGAATCATTGGCGACCTGAATATCGGCAACCTGTCCGTTCTCAGGCACCTCATCACTCAAATCACAACCGAATCTTCCGTTTCGGATCAAATCATGCGTTACATCGACAAGAAAGAGTATGAAAATCTGGATAATTATCTCGGTGAATTGTCGGTTTCTCCCGATTTGACTGATAAAATCCATCAGATTATTTCTCTTTCCGGCAAAGACGGTTTTGCGGCGGTGAAAAGTGCCCGCAGTGTTGTCGGCGACCTGCCCGAACTCGATGCGTTTGAAAAGACACTCACGCTTCTGGCCGCTTACGGAATCACTGATTATACGGTTAACTTCGGCGTTGCCCGCGGTTTGGATTATTACACCGGAATCGTTTTTGAAGTGTATGCCGACGGACTCGGTGCCCAAAAACAGATATGTGGCGGCGGTTCCTATAAACTGATTTCACTCTTCGGCGGCGGGGATGTCGTCTCGACGGGATTCGGAATCGGGTTTGACCGAATCATGGAAATCTGCACTCTTCCTGTTGAAGCGCCGACATCAATCGTTTTGATTACGAAACCCGAAACGCAGACGAACGGCATTGAAATTGCCGGAAAGCTTCGGCCGTATGTTTCCGTTTTAACCGATCTTATGGGACGCAATTTTAAAGCGCAGATGGAATACGCCAATACTATTCAAGCCGATTATATTTTGATTGTCGGTAAAAAAGAGTTGGAATCGGGACTTTTATCGCTGAAGGATATGAAAAGCGGCGAACAGGTTTCACTGAGTTTGGAAGACTTGATTGCCAGGTTTTCCTGATTTTCAAGGAGCCAATCTGAAAAATTCTGTAAAATCAAAGACGGATATATCTAATTGAAAAAACGGCTGAATCTTTGACAGCCGCTGATTCCTTTAAATGATAAAGACTTCGTCTCTTTCTTTTGAATAAAATAAAAGAGTGACAGCCGGAAAGCCGTCAAAATAAATTTAATTTTTTACAAAACAAAAAAGTTGAGCCGAATTATCTGCTCAACATCATTTCTGCGGTTTCGGGCTTGTAAGTCCAGTCCATCGGCAGAACTTTTGTGTTGTGGTAGTATTTCACGAGTCTTCTGATCTTGGATTCAGTCAACTGAAGGGATCTTTTGTTGTGAAGGTCGTGTTTGTTGGCTGCCAAGTGCTTTCTGAGTCTGAGCGCTTTGACAATCAAGTTGGTCAAGTCTTCCGGAATGTGGGAGGCGACTTCGTTGTCTTTCAAAATCTGCGTGATCTTTTTGCCGGTGAGTAATTTAACATCGCCGACACCGTGCTGGTCTCTTAAGACCATGCCGATCTGACTTGTCGGAACACCCTGTTTCCACATATCAAGAACGAGAGCTGTCGCTTCGTCAGCAGAAACATTGGACCATTCGGGAACTTCGGTTCTGAGCGGCTTTTTTGAGCCGGACTTACCTTTTCTCTTTGTGTGCATTTTTGCCATAATATCAACCTCTGAATAACCGTTACTTCAAAATACCGTTTCAGGATTTCCGAGCCGGATTCCCGATATTTCTTCGCGTGTTATTGTGTCGAAAATAACTCAAAAGAAGATTTTTAAATAAAATCAATTCATGAATCAAAATTCGCAAACTCAAAACAGCGATATGGTATATAAATTTTCGGCAGTTCTGTTTCGGTTTATTCATCAATTATAATCTTCTTTAGTTAACAATGCGCTCTCTTGCTTGTTTATTTATCAATCGCAAAGCCGCCGCATCATTTAAATTTTGAACAAATTATATATAGTTTCTCTGTATTCTCTGCTGGCTGATGTCTGCAATAACCGAATTTTGCACCGCAGCAATTTCATTTTAAATTCACTTTTACGAGGTTTTACTCTATGGTAACTCAAAACACTCATTCTCAAACGGGGGAGACTGTCGACTCGGACGATGCCGATAAAGGGACGCTCTCTTCCGCGGGGTCAGCAGAGCCCACTTCCTCTCCGACGGAACCGCAAACAGATTCGGCGGTTTCAAACACTTCCGGCTCCGGAAGCCAAACATCCTCAAGCGGCGGCGGGACTTCCGCAAATGCAGGCGGCTCTGACGGCGAAAGCTCCGGGAAAATGACGAAAGGAGTTGCCGATCTTCTCGGAAATCCGAAGAAAGCCATGGTCAAAGTTTCCATTCCGGTCATGATCGCGCTCTTCTTCGAATCCATTTACAATCTGGTTGATACCTTCTGGGTTGCCGGCCTCGGCGCCGAAGCATTGGCTGCAGTCGGTTTAGCCTTCCCGTTTTTCATCGCTCTGATGGCGGTCGCAACAGGTATCGGTGTCGGTGCCGGGTCTGCCGTTTCCAGAGCCATCGGTTCCAAAGACAAGAAAAGCGCGGATAAATTCGCAACGCACGCGATAATCTTTGCCGTTATCATGAGTTTTATTTCGTGGCTGGCGATTCCGCTCATGGAACCGATTTTCATGCTGATGGGCGCGGACGCATCATTGGCAGCCACAACAGCCGGATATATGAATCCGTTCATTTTCTGTTCATTCTCCATCTTCCTTCTCAACGTCGGAAATTCACTTCTCAACAGTGAAGGAAACAGCCGGAAAACAATGTTTGCAACCATTGTCGGTGCTGTTCTGAACATGATTCTTGACCCGATTTTCATTTATGACTGGGGTCTCGGACTCGGCGTCAACGGCGCCGCTTATGCCAGTGTCCTGGCATTCAGTGTCTCCACGGCAATGATCCTGTACTGGCTCTTGATTCAGAAAAAGACGTATGTCACCATCCGCTTCAAAGGATTCAGATTCGAATGGCCGATTATCCGCGATATCATCATTGTCGGTATCCCTGCGACTGTTTCCCAACTGACGATGTCCATTTCAACCGTTTTGTTGAATACAATCGTTCTCTATGTCGGCGGAACAGACGGCGCTGCTATCTACAGCACGGGCTGGCGTATCATTTCAATCGGTATCATGCCGATGATGGGTCTGGCAACAGGTATGACCACGATGGCCGGTGTTTCTTTCGGCGGGCGTGACATCCAAAAACTGAAATCCGTTTATTATTTCGGTATTAAAATCGGTTTGGTTCTGGAACTGCTGATTGCGGCGATTGTTTTCGTCTTTGCAGATCCGATTGCCGGCATTTTCGCTACGGGTGAATCCGCTTACCTGCAGGCCGATATTGCCGGATTCCTGCGGATCATGTGTTTGATCTTCCTGTTCCTGCCGGCAAACATCCTGACGTCGTCGATGCTTCAGGGTCTGAAAATGGGTCCGTCCGCATTGGTTCTGACCTTGATCCGGGCGTTCATCTTCGAAGTTCCGATTGCTTACTTCCTGGGTATCTACATGGGAATGGGATTGCCCGGCATTTGGATCGGTGCGTTGGTCGGTGACTTCCTCGTGATGCTGATCAGTTTCACATTCGGTAATTATGTCATACGGGATTTGATGAAAATTTACCACAAGCGCGCAGGTGCCGCCTGAAGCATTGCATAAAATCTAAAAAAATATCAGCCGGCGGTTTTTTAAAAATATAAAAACCGCCGTTTTTCTTAAAAAACGCCTTTTTGAATGTCATGTTTTGTCATTCAAAATTCTGCATTTCTGTCTTCTCATTCTCTTTTTTCATGACAGTATACGTTTTTGCAATTCCGTCCGATTCTTGTTTTCTTTTTTTCAAAATGCTGCGGCTCTGCTGTCTGTGCATAATGTTTATATACGTTTTCCATTTTATTCGGAAAATAGCTGTTAGGTGCCTGTTTTTGAGCGCACCTGAAACTCACTGTCGGAGACTGAAAATGCCGCAAAAAAATGAAAACGAAAATCAGAATTTATCCGGACCGGAATTAAACGAAGAATCCGGTCAAACGTCAGGTTTCGGAAAGGTCACAAAGGGCGTTTCCAATATGCTCGGTGATCCGAAGAAGGCAATGGTGACGGTTTCCGTTCCGATTGTCATCTCTTTAATCGTTCAGGCCGTTTACAACATGGTGGACACGCTTTGGGTCGCCGGCCTCGGCGCGGAAGCGCTGGCAGCCATCGGCCTGGCCTTTCCGTTTTATATGATTTTAACCGCTATTTCTTCCGGTATCGGTACCGGTGCGGGCTCTGCGATTTCGAGAGCTATCGGCTCCAAAAACAAAAAGTACGCAGATAACATCGCGACACATGCCCTGATTTTTGCCGTTATTGCCGGATTGATCTGCATCGTGTTTATCCCCTTCACGGAAACACTCTTCCTGCTGATGGGCTCTTCCGCATCCCTTGCAGCGACTGCTGCCGAATACCTGGATGTACTGATTCTGTTCGCGGTTGTTATTTTTGTTATGAATGTCGGAACATCCATCCTGAACAGCGAAGGAAACAGTAAGAAGACCATGGTCGCTTCCGTCGTCGGCGCTGTTCTGAACATTGTGCTGGACCCGATTTTCATTTACGACTGGGGTCTGGGCATGGGCGTCAAGGGCGCAGCCTACGCGACCGTTATTTCCATGATGGTTTCAACCGCGATTATCCTTTACATGATCCTTGCGGGCAAGGACACATACGTTTCGGTCTCAGTGAAGCGTTTCAAATTGAGTTTTGAAATCATCAAGGAGATTTTAGTTATCGGTATCCCGGCCGCTTTCTCACAGCTGGCGATGTCCATTTCTTCCATCTTCCTGAATGCCATTGTTCTGAATGTCGGCGGAACGGACGGGTCGGCCGTTTACTCAACCGGATGGCGTATCCTGACGGTCGGTATTATGCCGCTCATGGGATTGGCAACGGGACTGACAACGATGTCAGGTTTATACCACGGCACCAAGGACGCGCTGAAACTGAAGTCAATTTACAGGTTTGCTCTCAAACTCGGCATCGTGTTCGAGCTGGTTGTCGCGGTTTGCTTCTTCCTCTTTGCCGACCCGATTGCCGCCTTGTTCGCTACGGGCGAATCCGCCTACCTGCAGGCTGATATTGCCGAATTCATTCAAATCATGGCTGTCATGCTTCTGCTGGTGCCGACAAACATTCTGACCGGCGGCATGCTTCAGGGACTGAAGCGGGGCACTTCCTCTCTGGCTTTGACGCTGATCCGCGTTTTGGTCTTTGAAGTACCGACGGCTTACATTCTCGGCGTCTCGCTCGGTATGGGCCTGGTAGGTGTCTGGATCGGTATACTGGCCGGCGACTTTATCGCAATGGTTCTCAGCTATTTGTTCGGCGAATATACGATTAAGCTGTTCGGGAAGTCGGCGGGGGTTAAAAGCAACCCCGCGGCCTGAAAAAGGAGCCGTAAAAGGCTTCGGCCATTTACGGCTGCATTATTTTTAAAACAAATGAAAACAATTTCTTTGCGGTGATTTAAAATGTACAACATTTTATGTTTCGGTGATTCAAACACGTGGGGCATGGACCCCGAAACTTTGACCCGGTTCCCGCCGGAAATCCGCTGGACGGGTGTTTTGCAAAAAGAACTTGGCGTCAATTTCAAAGTGATTGAAGAAGGGCTGGTCGGAAGAACGGCCGTTATGTCTTTTCCTTTCGAGCCGGAAGCCTGCGGCCTTTCTTACTTCCTGCCGTGCGTGAAGTCCCATGCGCCGCTGGATATGATTATTATTATGATCGGCACGAACGATTTCGCCTACGGCGCGACGCCGCTCGGCATTGCCCGGAATCTGGCCCGTTACATCCCGATTGCCCGTGCCGAAACGACCGGCGGGCCGGGTTCGCCTAAGATTCTGCTGATTTCCCCCGTTCAAATCACGCCAAACTTTGAAAAAAGCCCGTTTCAGGAGATCTTCGGTGACGTGGGGGACTGCATTGAAAAATCAAAGAAATACGGCGGTTATGTGAAAACAATCGCCGAAGAAAACGGATGTCTTTGGCTGGATTCGGCGGCAGTTGCGGATGCCAGTGAAACCGACGGCCTTCATTACGATGAAAAAAGCCATAAAGCACTCGGCAAAGCCGTTGCCGCGCTGGTTCAAAAAGAGTTTTTATAAAAAACAGCATCGTTTTTCTGGCGGATGATCGGTTTCATGTAAAGACAAAGAAGCGGGAAAGGCTGATGAATAGGGCATTTAACCGCTCTTTCCGGCTTGTCGTGTGAAATATTCGTGGTCATGTTCTGACCAAAAACCCGCCCGATTCGCCCTGGTCTCATAAAAACTTGAAGTACGGTATAAGAACAGATGAAGCAACTTGTCAGGTTCGGATTAAAATTCAGAGTATAAAAAAGGATATTCACCTCATGCGGATAAGAAGCACTTGAAAAATCGGGATTTGTAAGGAGGATGCAGCATGAAGCAAGATATTGTAATGAAATTTGTTGAAGCAATCAATAATCAAAACTTACCGCTTATTATTGATATGATGTCAGACAATTTCAATTTCATTGACACCTACGGAAGTAAAGAAAACAAGGAGCAAATGAAAACGGGGTGGCAAGTGTATTTTGATTGGTTTCCCGATTATCTCATTGAAGTATGTGATTATATTGAAAGCGATGAATTTTCCGTGATTATAGGTAAGGCAAGCGCATCCTATATGGGAAACAAAGAAAAATATTGGGAATTTCCCGCATGCTGGAAAGTGACAGTTAATGGAAACCAGATTCAAACATGGCAAGTATTTTGTGATTCAAAAAAGCAATTAGATTCCATGAAATAAATCCCCGTTTTCCGGGCTGATTTCTTTCATCTTTAAAGAAAATGAAACGGCCTTTGCGGGCCGTTTCACAGTGTTCCGTTTTATTTATTTCTGCGGTACAGGAAGAAGGCGGCTGCAAGGATAACAACGCCTGCGCCGACCAAAAGAATCCATTTCACATTGGAAACAGGCTGCTTTTCATCGGGTACAGAATCATTGCTGTCCGTACTGCCGTTTTGGGTGATGTTGCTTTGGTTGTCTGTAGGCGGTGTGGTTTTGTTTTCTTCTTGCGGCGCTTTCAATCCGCCGGCTTCGCGTACCGTGGCGCTGCCCGTTCCGCTGCCGCCTGAGCCGCCTGAACCGCCGGATGCGGCGCCGTTTGTGATAACGAACGGCGAGAATCCGGTGACAATGAAAGACATCTTGGTTCCGCTGACAGTTGCCGGAATGTCTTCCGGTGTCGTGCCGCCGCGGTAGTGGGTGACGATGACCGGTTTTGTCCGGTCAATGCCGTCGGGAATCTCCATTGTGATATGGATCGGCGCAGCCAGGTCGGAAATTACGTTATCGTCAACAGTCATCTGTATATCAATGACAACCGAAACAACCGAATTCGGAATTTCGGGCAATGCCGGATAATCAGTTAACTCCACGTTATTGACGGTAATTCCCACCGTCTCGTCCAGATTTGCAGAAAGTGCGGCTCCGACGACGGTTACTCCTTGTGGTTTTTCCACAGTAATGTTGTTGGCCACTTTTTGCAATTCATCCAGTTTTTGAATAGTGTTTAAACCCGACGGGGTACTCATTTCTGTTTTCAGGCTGCTGATAGGCAGCTGTTTCGTTTCATTGACAGCATCCGAAACAGCCTGCTTCTGGGTGGAGTTTAAAATAGTATCCGGAGCAACGTCGGGCAGATCTGTGATATTTTTCAATGTGTCATTCACCAAATCTTTGACGGATTCATTCGTAGACGCGTTCTTTTGTACATTCTTCCGGCCGGCGTCCAGGTAATATGGATAGACGTTGACAATCGAGTCGGATTCAGGGATTTCATACTCCGCAGGCGTCTCGCTGCTGCTGTCCAATACCTTCAGAATTGTGCCGCTTTGTCCCGCAGCGTCGGTAAAGAAGCTGTATGTCATGTTGTATCTGTATGTTGTCTGCGAACCGTTGATATCCATGGCATACGCGACGTTCTTAAACGTGTTGTTATCAATCGTCCAGTTGCCGTTTGCGGTGCTGTGATCCACGGAAAGGATTTTGTAATAATCTTCAAAGATGTTGTCGGCCATTGTCACGGTCGTCGAATCTCCGGCAACGATTGTCATGGCGCTGGTTTTATTCACTTTATCCGTATTGTTTACGGGGTCGTCCGTCCAATTCCATCCGGTGCCGTTAAATACGTTCTTTTTAATGACAACGGGTGAAGCGGAACTGCCGTTCGCGAAAATCAGAGCGCCTTTTCTGAAACTGCCCTCAAAAACGTTGTTGTCAAGAGTTAACGCCGTTAAGGGAGCGGCGGGGACGCTGTAAACGCCGTGGAGCTGAATGTGTCCTGTTTTGCCGAAGACGGAATTCGTTACCGTCAGATTGTCTTTGGACTCAATCATTCGGATCTCGTCTGTAAAGGTCAGGTTGTTTAAGCTCACATTCCCTTCCGTCATGATTTTCTTTGAAATTTCTCCGCCGAAACCGTTTGCTACGGTCAGGTCTTTGAAGATTGCTTTCAGCCCCTCTTCATAATTCAAGAACGCTTTTCCTTCCAGGCCGTAAACAGCAGCTCCGGCAGGAGACGTCAGTGTCACAGAAGTTAAGCCGGAATTGCCTGCTTTGTCAATATATATATATGAAAAGCTGCTTCCCTGTCCGGCTTTATTTTTATTGTCCGTTGTCAGATTTATGACCGGTTCGGCAGAGCCGGGGCTGATGTAAATCGCCGCACAGTTCGGATTGCTTTCGGTGTTTGCCAAATTAAACGTATTGTTCTTCACGGTCAGAGCAAGAGTCGCTGTTGCGACGCCGTCCAATCCGATGCCGCTGTTTCGGGACGTCTCTGCAGAAGTACAGTTAATTGTGTTGTCGATAACGATTATGTTGTCGGCATTTCCATGCGCCCGAACGGCAACGCTTCCGGAATAATTCGGATTCGTGCTGGCACTTTCGGCAACGAGCACATTGTTTTTAATTGTCGTGTTTTTTCCGGTGACGACAATCACCTGACTGCTGCTTCCTTCCGATTTGCCGGTTTTAAGGGTTGAGTCCGAAATATTTGTGTCGTTTCCGCTGATCACAACCGCTTGCATAGATTTTCTGCCTGTTTCGGTTCCGGGTGCAGTAACGTTTGAAAAGTCCGCATTGAGACGGGTCAGCGTTGCAGCATCGCCCTTTATTAAAATAATGCCCGAATATCTGGGTGTATCCGTCGCCGTTATAATTTTGTCGTTGCCGTCAACGTTGATGTTGTTGGCTGTAATGTCAATTTTGTTGACTTTTATGTCTTGCGTCAAAATATATGACTTGTCATTGCCGGAAACTGTTAAATTCCATCCGGTTTCGGCGGCGCCTTCCCAGATGACATTCTCCGAGTCATTTGTTCCCGGTATCAATTCAATAGGAGAGGGGGTCGTAACTCCGCTTTCCTCGGCGGCTGCCGCCCCGGTTAATCCTATTCCTGCTCCGATCAATATGAGCAAACCCATGAGTATCAATTTTTTAATCATACTATCATCCCTTTCCTAACTCCTCATAGAATTAGTTCAATAACTCATTGGTATTTGTCATTTATATAATTGTCGTATAACTGTTATCTCAATTCCTCTTCTCATTTTTATATGGTATTTTCAGAAAATATCTCATGCCGGTACCGGCGGGATTACCCGTCATCGGTCCGCGGATGCGGGTAAAGCGGTGAAAGAAAAGCGCAGGCTGTTCGGTTAAAACAAAAAAAGAATCTGAAATAAAAAGTTTAAAAAATTAAAAAGTAAAAAAGAAAGGCATCCGGATTAGTATTCCGGATCCATGCCGTCAATCGTCATAAAAGACGATTCCATTTCCTTTTTCTTTCTGACGCGGTCCTTTTTGTCTTTTTCCATGCCGATGGCCTGAATCGCCCCTTCATAGAGGGATTCGAGTTCTTCGGCGGAGTTGAGCGTCAAAACACAAAGGGCTTCCGGCAGACCGCCGTTTTCAACAATAACGCCTTTAAAAACGTGGCCGATGGCGCCTGAGAGTTTTTCAACTTCATTGGAGATTTCTTCCATGCTCAAATATTTCTTGTCGCCTTTCAGGATAATCATTGCACGGCCGCCTTCCTTGTAAACGTCTGTTGAGAAAAGCAATCCGCGCGGGGATAAACAATTCTGAATAACGGTTCGGATCGGCATGTCGGTTTCCGCTTTGAAATAACCGATGGTGGCTAAACCGGCACCGCCGCTCATCACCGTCTTAAAGTCACCCAAGTCAGTCACCATCAT
Organism: uncultured Methanosarcinales archaeon; assembly: GCA_964446755.1. Lineage (GTDB taxonomy): Archaea > Halobacteriota > Methanosarcinia > Methanosarcinales > Methanosarcinaceae > Methanimicrococcus. Next base: position 2,306 of record CAYUQC010000021.1, on the reverse strand, counting down.
CATTTCGCTGTCTAAGGAGTCGAGCAGGAACAAAAGGCGCTTTGCGATCATGCTGTTGATGCCGTCATAAGCTTCCTGAACGTTGCCGCCGATGGATTTCAAATACTGGTTGTCGGCCAAAATAATACCGTCACACGGCCCTTCTCTGAGTTCTTTCAGCATGAAGGCGGCGTTCTGCAGGTAAAGCGTTCCTTCTTCTCTGAACGGTAAAATGACAAGCGCATAAACCGGGAAGTTGTGGGTTTTTTTGATTTCATCAATCAACGGCGGCGTGAATGAAGATCCTGTTCCGCCGGACGCGGAAGTCACGACGAAAGCGACATCGAAATTCCCTCTCTCTTCGATGGTTCTTAAAATCTGCGCTTTGTGTGTTTCAAACACTTCTTTGCCGATATTACGGTTGGCGCCGACACCGTGAAGGTTTTTGATGTGGATTCTGTCCTTGGCTTTCGTGAATTTCATTTCCTTCAAGTCATTGATTGCCGTGTTGATCGCAATGGTTTGAACATTGCTCTGGTAATTATGCTTTGAAAAATATTTTGAAATGCCGCCGCCGGCTTCTTTGACATTCGAACCGCGGTTCATGGCATGTTTGTTGACGGCATCTAAAATCCTGTTGCCGCATTGGCCGTTACCGATGAGTAAAACATTAAGCAAAATGGAATCCTCCGAATCATTTAATTTGGAATTGAAAATTATTGGTCAGCGAATTAAATGTTATTTATAACTGATTTGTTGTTCATTATCAATTTTTCGTATATATATTTGTTCTTCTTTCTTTATATTCTCTCATATCTGTTTCCTTCTCAATCGTCATCAGTCAGCGTTGTCCGTACAGCTTGATCTTATCGGCAAACGACGACATACGGTCAAAGCCGTTTATGAAGAATTGACGAAAATAAAGAGAACAGAACGGAACAAAAATAAAAAGAGGAGAGTTAATTGAAAAATTAACTCAGAATTTGTATTCTCTGTGCCGTTTCCAAAGGAACAGAGCAGCCACGGCAATTAAAATCACCGGAATAAACAGGAGATACCAGTAATCCAAAAGCTTTCCGATGGCACTGCTTCCGATCGCGTTGTAGGAAACGGTTTGAATCTCACCGGTTTTGGAGCTGTTGTTATACGTGTAGCTGTAGGTAATCGGGACTTCATAAAATCCTTCAGCAGTTGCCGACAAAGAATATTCGACGACTCTCTGGTTGTTCGGCGTGATCAAATCAATGTAAAGAGTGGCTTTGTTGCCGCTCACTGTGATGTCTTTTCCGCTGACGGTTGCATTATTTGGCAGCGTAAATTCAACGCTGACATACTGCGCAGGCATTGTTCCGACATTTCGGATAGTGATGTTTCCGTCAATCTTCGAACGCGTGTAATAATCAACGGTATTTCCGTCCGGGCCTGCCGGCGTAAATGTTAAAGCCGCCAAGTCGCCGACTTCAATCTTTATGGTATTGTTCTGAGTATAATTGTATTTCATCCCGACTTCATTTTCAGCGACGGCTGTTACATTCTGTAAGGTATAGTTGCCCGGCTCAACCGCTTTCAGCTGATACATTAAGTACGTGCTGTTTGTGTTTTTATTGATTGTTTGGTTGACGGTATTATTGATCGTCACGTTTGACATCAAAAATCCCTGCTGGTACGGGTCAGTGATTGTCACGTTTTTCGCGTCATAACTGCCCGAGTTATTCACATAAACCGAAACTGTAATCACGTCGTCAACAGATATGTTTTCCGAAGGAGTGATAACCTTTGTAATCACAAGCGTCGGTCTTCCCGCTCCCGTTGCATTGCTGTGGCCGCCTTCAATCACTCCAGTATTCGTGACATTCGCGTTTGTCCAGAGTTCCAATTTCACTTCATTATAACGGCCGACTTCTCTGAAATCAATCACTTTAACAGTATAGTTTCCGTCGGCAGCACTGAAACTCATGGTTTGATTCAATGATAATTTTGTACCGTTCAATCTTGTCCAATTATCATTTTTCCATTCATAAACGCTAATCGAGGCATTTCCCGATGTGTTATTCTTATCGTCCGTACTGACACCGATGGATCCGGCTTCAATGATAACATTGTTTATCATAAACCCGTCGCTGCCTTCAATCCACTCCGTCGTTTCCCATGCGGCTGCCGGTGTAATGGCCGCTATTAAAAGTAATGCGAAAAACAGTAATCCTGCACCATATCTTATCAGTTTCAAAGTACTCCCCTCTATTTGTTTTTATAAATTAAAAACGAAACATAAAATTTATAAAAACAAATAGAGGGGAGTACTTTGAAACTGATAAGATATGGTGCAG
>CAYUQC010000020.1:0-28037 GCA_964446755.1 uncultured Methanosarcinales archaeon | reverse complement strand
GAAACATATTTATTCTAATCGAAAGTAATTAATGATAAAGGTTCAGTGAATGAAAAGAATAAAATAAAATTTATTCATAGCAAACCTTATTAATAATAAATTCTAATAAGAGATTGTTATTACTTGATTGCCGGATTCTTGTATCACAAAAAAAGATTCAAAAATCTGTCAACGAGACACTAAAACCAAAAAACTAAAAATGTGATATATATGACAGAAGAATACTGTGACTGCTGGGAATATGAAGAACCTGTATCCCTTCCTTTAATCGGCGATGATGCGCCTGAATTTGAAGCACAAACAACAACCGGACATGTCAAATTTCCGGCAGACTACAAAGGAAAGTGGGTCATTCTGTTCAGCCACCCGGCCGATTTCACACCGGTCTGTACAACCGAATTCATTACATTTGCAACCATGCAGGATGAATTCAAAAAATTAAACGCGGAATTAATCGGCTTGTCAATCGACAGCATTACTTCCCACATTGCCTGGCTGAAAGACATTAAAGACCATGTCGAATACAAAGGCCTCAAAAACGTTGAAATCAAATTCCCGGTTATTGCCGACATTAAAATGGAAGTTGCCAAGAAATACGGCATGCTCCAGCCCGGCGCATCCGACACGAAAGCAGTCCGCGCAGTCTTTATCATCAATCCGAGCGGCAAAGTCAAAGCCATTCTTTACTACCCGCTTTCTGCAGGCAGAAACATGGAAGAGATCAAGAGACTTCTGCAGGCGCTTCAGGTCAATGAAAAGGACGGCGTTTCCACACCCGCCAACTGGATGCCGGGAGACGATGTTGTCATGGGCGCACCCGAAACATTCGTTGCCGCACAGGAAAGAGACTCTTGGGGCAGCGACGGTGAAAAGACCGTTCACTCCTGGTTCCTTGTGACCAAAAAACATAAGTGATTCGCGCAGCGATTCACATGAAATTCAAAAATCGCATTTATGCATAACCATTAATGCATGAAACTATCTCCTCTCCAACACACACAATCCAAAAATCTAAACAATAGATTGAAAAATAACCCCCACCCCGCCGGATGAATCAAAAGTTTGATTGATCCGGCTTTTTTTATTTATTTTTTCAAGAACCACCAGATGAGGATTAAAATAAAGCCGTTCTCTCAAAAACGAACATGAAAAAAAGCATTAAAAAACCGAAGACTAACGGAATGGTCAGATTATCATCGATTTTGAGCTGTTTGCTGTAAATTTCAGCAACCGCCACCAGAGGGATGGTAACTGCTGAGGCGGCAATAAACCGGTGGTCTAAATCAAGAACAACGGCAAATACCGCCAAAAACAAGAAGGAAACCGCAATAAATCCGAGTGTTCCTTCCAAAGATTTACCGTTTTTAAACTTGTGTTTTCCGAATTTCATACCGACCAATGCCGCAAAAGCGTCACCGAAGATGAGAACGGTAATTCCGAGCATGGCGACATATTTGGGAAACAGGAGAACGGAGAGAAAACAGCCGAGCAGAAACCAGTTGGAACTGATGTAGCCGTATTTTTCATCATCCCGCAGCAGAAAAGAAAAATATTTGACTTTGATTTCATTGACGATTCTGAAACGGGAAGATAAAATCAATGTATTGCCGATAAAAAGCAATCCTAACAGTACACCGATAACAACGCATGCTGTCGTTTTATCGACGAAATAAATAAAAAGAACAATCAAAAAAGAACACATATGCAGAAACTTACGCGCCATTTCGTTGCGGTATTTGGGGGATGAAACTGTTTCTGCCGGCATTTTAAATCTCTTTTTCAGTATTAATTATACAACCATAGGGAGCCGGAAAATAAAAACTCTCTGCCGGAAAGTAAAATGAATTCCGCTTCAATTTAATTGCAAATATAGATTTTGAAAAAAGACTATCCTGGTGCAATTAAAACAATTTTGATTGAATTAAACTCAACTAAACTGAACGAAACATTAAAATGAATACATTCACATTTTCAACTTTATTCACATTCAAATATGAGGAATTGTGAAACGGTTCTTTTTGAACGGAAAAATCAAAAAGCAGCCAAAAACGGGTTTTTATTTTTGATTAATGAATACAGGTGAATTTTTATGAACATGTTAGTAATGTTTGGTATCTGTCTGGCAATTTATATTCTTGTCTTGCTTGCCATCGGCTGGTACTACAGCAAAAAGCAGAAGTCGGTTGTTGACTTCTGGCTTGCCGGAAGAAAAATCGGCTACATCCCGATCGGTTTCTCCGCGGCTGCTTCCTGGATCACGGGCGGCGGTATTTTAGCGGTGACAGCATCTTATTTACTCGGCGGCCTCGGTTCAATTTGGACTTTCGCAGCCCCCAACGTTATCGCACTTTTCGTCATCGGCCTTTTGGTTTCCAAAATTAAAAGTCTGCCGGCCATCACTCAGCCTGAACTTCTGGAACAGAGATATGCCGGTTCCATCCGTTTGCCGGTGGCAATCATCGTCGCAATCGTCATGATGTTTTTCGCGGCGGCTGATGTTTCCGGTTTGATGCTTATTTTCAACGTATTCTTCGGTCTTGATCCGATTTATGCGGCCATTTTGATTGCCGTTGCGGTTTCCGCGTATGTTTTACTCGGCGGCTTGTCTGCCGTCGTCTGGACCGACGTGATCCAATACATCCTTTTAGCCACCGTGACAATTTTCCTGACGATTGCGGTCCTGTTCACAGCTTCCGATGTCAGTGCGCTTTCAATCGGTGACTTTGTGTCCTCCTCCCAATCCGGCACAGGCTGGTGGAATCCGTTCTCAATCGGCCTCCCGCTGGTCATCATTTTCTGTGTTGCTATTATCCCCGGATGGATTTCCGAACATGACCAATGGCAGAAAGTTTGGGCCGCAAAAGACGAAAAGAATGCCAGAAACGGTTTCTTCCTCGGCTCATTATTGATATTCCTCATTTTCGGCGTTGCCTGCTGTCTTCTCGGCCTCGGTCTTCGCTACCTCTTCCCGGAAATTTCAAACATGGGAGATGCGGAAATCGCACTTTTGAGTTACACGCTCAACAACTTCTCAACCGTCGGAATCATCGCAATCGCACTCGGGTTGACTGCAGCGGCTATGTCCTGTATGGACACGTTCGCAACCTCCGGCGGTTCCACGATTTCCCGTGACATCTACCAGAGATACATCAAACCCGATGCAACGATGAAAGAATTAAAGATCGTTAACAGAGTGGCTGTTCTCATCATTATTGTCGGCGCCACGCTGATCGCATTTACCAACATCAACATCATTGAATATATCCACATTGCCACTTACATTGCCAGTGCCGCTTACTTCTTCCCGCTCATGGTCGGATTGTACTGGAAGCGCGCCACCAAAGAAGGAGCAATCGCTTCATTGATTGTCGGCGGTGTCGCACAGATCGGCATGGTTTTAATTGACCTGACAATGGGTACAAATGAAGCAGGCGTTTATTATTTGGAAGCGCTCAGCCAAAGCGTCACAGGATATGCCGTGTTAACATGCCACGGTGTCATCGTCAGTATGGCGCTGAGTGCTCTGGCATTGATTGTGGTTTCGTTGATGACGAAGAGATCTTCTGTTTACAACTTGGCGCCGTTCTTTGAAGACGAAGCCAAAACACTTGAGAGAGATGAAGTTTCAGGCGTTGATAAAGTTTCAAACGACTACACGGGTTACCGCGGTGTTCTTCAAACAGAAGTCAACGGCGAACGCGAACACCTGCAGTTGGATCTGAAAGCTTCAACACCTTTGAATTGGGACCGCTTTATTGCGGAACTGAGGGCTAAAAATGAAGCCTGGTTTACCTCATCCGGAAACAACTCGGTTTACCGTTTAACCCACGCCGACCTTCTCTCCTGCCCGATGATTTCACGCGGCAACGATGAACAGGAGATTTGGATCGCCGCAGAGCCGCGCGTCGAAAGCACGGAAATCGCACAGGTTGAAATCTATTTGGCTTACAAAGAAATCATGGAAACGCTCAAATCCATGGGCATTTTGACCGATTTCATCAAGCCGGAAGAGAAAAAAGCCATTTAACTGAAATTAAAAAATAAATTAATAGGGCGGAATCCCGCTCTGTTCTTTTTTCATTTTTTGAAAATTATTCTTCGTCTTCTACATCGTTTTTCCCGATTTTTTTCTTAACAAGGTAAGCAGCGGGAATCAAAATGAACGGAAGTCCGAGGAAAAACTGGAAAAGATTTTCGGACAGCATGCCGCTTTCAATAATCGAGCCGTTGTTTATTACACTCGCAACCGAAATACCGACATTGAGAAGACCGATAACCGCTAAAAGGATAAGAGTTCCGGTATACGATTTCTGCTGAATTGAAAAGTACGCTCCTTTCAGGACCGACCGAACCATAAAATACGAAGTCGGTATTGAAATCAGAATCATCATCTCTGTATTAGCTGCCGCCCACGGACCATGGAATATACGAATCGTGCCGCTGACAAGAATCATAAGAAAAGTCAGCCACATCGTTTCAAAAGAAATCCGGTACCTGTCAAGCAATTGTTTTTCATCAAAATGTTTTGATAAATATGAGTCAATTTTTGAATTTGTAGTCATTTTATTCCTCCCAGAATAATTCGTCCAGTGTCTTTCCCAAAACTTTGCAGATTGAAATGCACAAATTAAGCGTCGGGTTGTAATCTCCCATTTCAATCGCATTCATTGTCTGCCGCGTTACGCCGACGGCTTCCGCCAGATCTTTCTGCGTCATATCTTTTGCGGCGCGGGCAGCTTTTATTTTCAGATTTTTCGTCATGTTTTCACATTCCTTCAAAATATTTCCCTGAAAGTTGTGTCACAGATAATACAAGTTATGTCAAATATATAAGACTTTTTGTAGAGATAATTAAACATTTTGTCAGTACAATAGAACAGGAATGACAAATAACCAACCGCCCGGCGGCTGTTTCAAATAGTATTTATAAGCCAATGATGTAAGTGAAAGCCTATGACACAGACGACACTCATGAAAGACTGCCGAAACGGCATTATCGGCGAAACAGTCAAAGCCGTTGCGGAAGCCGAGAAGATTGATCCCGAAAAACTCTGCTCTCTGGTTGCCAAAGGTTTGGTCACGATTCCGAAAAACGCAGCCCGTGATACAAGACCCGTTGGAATCGGCAAATTCATGAGCACAAAGATCAATGCCAATGTCGGTACTTCCCGTGATTATAAAGACATGGAAGACGAAGTCAATAAAGCTAGAATCGCCGTCAAATACGGGGCCGGCGCAATCATGGATTTATCCACCGGTGGTGATTTGGATGCGATTCGGAAAAGAATTTTAACGGAAGTGGATGTTCCCGTCGGAACCGTCCCGCTTTATGATGCCGCCGCAACCGCGCCGATGGTTGTTGAAATGACAAGTGACGACATGTTTAACGCCGTCCGCCGTCATGCCGAACAGGGCGTTGACTTCGTGACGGTGCATGCCGGCATCAACAAAAACACCGTTGACAAGCTTATGAAATCCGGCCGGATCACGGATGTTGTCAGCCGCGGCGGTTCGTTTACGGTGGCCTGGATGAGCCACAACGATGCCGAAAACCCTTTTTACGCCGAATTCGATTACCTTCTGGAAATCGCCCGGGAATATGACGTGACGCTGAGTCTGGGTGACGGAATGCGCCCCGGCTGTATTCACGATTCTGCCGACGCGCCGATGTTTGAAGAGATTCTTGTACTCGGCGAGCTTGTCAAACGCTCACGCGCTGCTTTCGTTCAAACTTTTGTGGAAGGGCCGGGGCATGTGCCGCTCGATAAAATTGAAATGAGCGTCAGATTTATGAAAGAAACCTGCCATGACGCGCCGCTTTATCTGCTCGGTCCGATCGTGACGGACATCGCGCCGGGATTTGATCACATTACGTCGGCCATCGGCGGGTCCATTGCCGGCGCTGCCGGAACGGACTTTTTGTGCATGGTCAGCCCGTCCGAACATTTGGCGCTGCCGACCGCCGAAGACGTCAAAACCGGAATGCAGGTCGCGCAGATTGCGGCGCATGCAACGGACCTTGTTAAAGAGGGCGTTCGGGAAAGAGCAAAAGAACGGGACGATGCGATGGGCCGGGCGCGCAAAAACCTGGACTGGGAAAAGCAGTACAGTCTGGCCGTTGACCCCGAGCACGCCCGAGCCGTCAGAGAAGCGCGCAGTTCAGGGTCGGAAGCATGTTCCATGTGCGGAGATTTATGCGCGATGAAAATTGTTGAGCGGGAACTGGAAAAAGGAAGAAAAGAAAAAACAAATTAATCGAATTTATAATTTAACTTCATTTTTTAAAACGAAAACGATTTCATTGACCATTTCATCTTCAGGCGTCATGGCCTGAAGCTGTTCAAAAACGGCAAGCGCTTCTTCCAAACGGTTCAGATTCTGGAGCGCAGTCGCGCGGAAATTCAAAACTTTGGCGTAGGAAATACCGTTTTCTTCGGCGTCGGCTTCACGGACTTGAGACAACGATGCGGCTGCTTCTTCAAAGCGTTCTTCTTTCATGAAGATCAGCGCTTTGTTGTAATGCGCTTTCGGGCAGGCGGGATCCAGCATTTCGGCATGGGTCAAACATTTCAGGGCGAACGCGTTGTCGCCTTTCTTGGAATAAATAACGCCCGTCAGATTCATAATTTCGTAATTAAACGGATCCTTGATTTGAGCATCGGACAAATAAGAAAGCGCTGTTTCATAATCGCCTTCGTTGAACTTTATTTTTGCCAGATATTCGTAAACGGGAACAAACCCGGGATCGAGATGAAGAACGTCTCCGAACGCTTTTGCCGCTTTTTCGGTGTCGCCGAGTTTTAAATAGATTTTTCCGGCTTCATAAAGAACGCTTAAATTTTCGGATTCGGTTTTAAGAACTTCTTCCAATACGGAAAGTGATTTTTGGAACAATTCATCAGCGCGGTCGGAGATGCCGCCTGCTTTTCGGGTTTCGGCTTCCGCCGCTTTCGCGTAAACCTGTCCCAGATTGATACGGGCTGCCGTAAAGTCGGGCTCCGATGCGAGAGACAGTTCGTATGAAGAAGCTGCCTGCTCGTATTTGCCGAGCGCATTCTGAACCAAACCGAGATAATAATAAACACGGGATTTTTCATAATCGAAATCAAGCTCTTTGAGCAGAATTTCTTCGGCCTGGCGGAAAGCGCCGAGCTTCATGTATGAAAAAGACAAATAACTGTAGAGGTGCCAAATATCTTCTTTTTGAATTACTTCGGATTCCTTGCCGAAAAGCTCGCCGCCGTGATCGGCATCAACCGACGGTGCCTGGCCCGCAAAATCTTTAAAGCGGTCAATATAATCATTGCAGCATAAAATCAATTCATCATAAATGCCGAGTGCCATCAGACATAAACATTTGTAATCAGCTGCGGCGAAGAAAAACGGATCGATGTTCAGCGCTTTATCAAACCAGCCGATGGCTTCGTTGAGGCGCCTCTTCCGGTAAAGAACAAAACCCTTGGAATACAAATATTCCGCGTTTTCCGGCTCGTATTTGAGAGCTTTCTCAATAGATTCCAGCGCCTCGTCAAGCTGACCGGTTTTTTCCTGAAGAACGGATTTTTGGTAAAGCGCAAAAGCATCTTTGGGGTAGCGGATCAGAACCTCTTCGTAACACCGGACGGCATCTTCGGAGCGGCCGGAATTGATATAAGCAAAAGACAGTTTTTCCCATGCCTTTTTGAATTTCGGCATGTCCTGTGTCAGAGATTCAAGAACCGCAATTGCTTCCTCACTTCTGCCTTCGGAAAGAAGGGCTTTTCCTTGTTCATACCGTTTATCTGTTTGATTCATTTTTGCAGACCTGACCGTTGAAACGAATAGATTCACCGCGCTGAAAAAGGAATCGGAGAAACGTAAATCTGCGCAGCGGATAGTAGATTCTTATTAATCTGAGTCATGCAAGATTGATAAGTTTTTTTGTCTGATGTTTATTTTTTTGCCTGCCGAATGTTTTTGTTCAAAAGGTATTTATTTTTCAAGCGGATTTTTAACGGGTTTAATCCGAAATAAAATTTATAAAATACGACATAATTCATTTTCGACGCGCTTCGAAGTCTTTTTCGAACGGGTTCGAAATTTTAAGGTGATTTTTTGACTAAAAGAGCACTGATCAGTGTTTCCGACAAAACAGGCGTTTCAGAATTTGCAAAAAGACTCGTTGAAAACGGCTTTGAGATTATTTCAACTGGCGGGACTTCCGCTTTGCTGAAAAAGGAAGGCATCGCGGTAAAAGACGTTTCAGACATTACGGGTTTCCCGGAAATGATGGACGGGCGCGTCAAGACACTTCATCCGAAAGTTCACGGCGGCCTGCTTTATCTCCGCGGCAACCCCGACCACGTGAAACAGGCCGAAACAAACGGCATCACAGCCATTGATATCGTTGCCGTGAACCTTTACCCGTTCAAAGAAACGGTGGCGAAACCGGATGTGAAATTGGAAGAAGCCATTGAAAACATTGATATCGGCGGTCCGACGCTTCTCAGATCCGCCGCGAAAAACTTCGCCTCTGTCGCCGTAATCTGCGATCCGGCCGACTACGCCGCCGTTGCCGGTGAGCTCGGTAAAAACGGCAGCATCTCAGACGATGTCCGGAAAAAATTAGCCGTTAAAGCTTTTCGCCACACGGCAGACTATGACAGCGCCGTTGACACGTTCCTCAGCAAAGCGCTTTTGGGTGAAAAAGTCAAACGCCTTTCTTATACCGGCGGTGAAAAACTCCGCTACGGAGAGAATTGGCACCAGGAGGCAACATATTACAAAGATCTGACCGGAACGGGACCGAATCTTTCCAACGCCGAACAGCTTCACGGCAAAGAATTGTCCTATAACAATTATATTGACATGGATAACGCGCTCCTGACGCTGAAAGATTTAAACAGCAAAAATCCGGCCGTGGTTATTGTCAAACACAACAACCCGTGCGGTTTGGCAACCGGAAAAACACTCAAAGAAGCCTTCCTCGCCGCGTGGGACGGAGATCCGGTTTCCGCGTACGGCAGCATTGTCTGCGTGAACCGCACGTTCGACGTTGAAACAGCCAAACTGCTGGATAAAAAATTTATTGAAATCATTGTTGCGCCGGGCTTTGAGCCGGAAGCGCTTGAAATGCTCAAAAACAAAAGCGAAACGCTCCGGTTATTGGAACTCAAAGACTTTGACAAGCCATTTGACAGCGAATATGTATACAAGCATGTCACGGGCGGTCTGCTGGAACAGACCCGCGATGTCGGACTTTTTGAGAAATGGGATGTTGTCACGAAAGCGCCGTTCCCGGATGCCAAGAAAGGCTTGTCCGAATTCGCGATGAGTGCCTGCAAATGCATCAAATCCAATTCGATTTCCATCGCTTACGAGTATGAGCTGGGATGCTACATGCTTCTCGGCATGGGCGCGGGTCAGCCGAACCGTGTTGACTCCATCGGTAAATTGGCGGCGCCGAAAGCCAGAAACAACCTGAAAGAAATGTACGACAGAAACGAAGAACTTCAAAAAGCAATGACATACGAGGAATACGTGAAACAGGTGTTTTCCGAATGCGTCATGGCGTCCGATGCCTTCTTCCCGTTTGATGACAGCGTTGTTTACGCGAATGAATTCGGCCTCCGCTATATTTTATCACCCGGCGGCTCCATCCGAGACGCGGAAGTCATCGCCACCGCAGACAAGCTGGGAGTCTCGCTTGTGTTTACGGGCATGCGCCATTTCCTGCACTGATTAAACAATCGAAAACAAAACTTACTGTGAAAACGGATGAAACTCCGTTTTCATGCCATGTTCAGCTTGAACAATGCCGCCGGGCAGCCGCAGGCAAATCAGGCATCAATAGAAACAAAAATTAAAATCCGTACGGTTCATAACGGGATATTCTGTGACTATTCCGGAACAGGGGACAGTGAATATATTTTATGGTCGACAAACATGTCTTGATGGGCAGCGGCAGTATCAATAAAGCTTTGGCATGGCTCGCCGCGCCGGCAATTATCGGTCTGGTGATTCAAACACTTTACGGCTTAGTCGATTCTGTTTTCGTCGGGCGCGGCCTCGGCGAAGACGGTGTAATCGGGCTGGCGGCACTCGCGGTCGCTTATCCGGTCGCGCATTTGCTGCTCTCGGCAGCAGCGGGCGTCGGTGTCGGCGGGTCATCTTATATTTCCCGCGGTTTCGGCGCATCCGACGGGGAACGCGTTAAAAAAGGCGTCGGAAACATGATTATCATGGCTTTTGCCGTCGGCATCATCTGCACCGTTATCGGGCTGGTCTTTTTAAAACCGATTTTACTTGTTTTCGGTGCAACGGAAACAAACATGCCGTTTGCCTACGATTATATGTATTGGATTATTTTAGGATGTACTTTCCAGATTTTGACGGTTACGATTAACGCAATCGTCATGGCGGAAGGAAATTCATTGTATTCCATGGGCATGTATACGGTTTCCAGTGTAACAAATATCATTTTAGACTATGTTTTCATTTTTGAATTCGGATGGGGTATCCAGGGCGCAGCGATTGCAACGATTATGTCGCAGATGCTCAGCGTGGTTCTTCTCGTCTTCTACCTTTACAAAATCAGTAAATTGAAATTCAGCTTAAAATGGCTGAAATTTGATAAATCGACCTTTTGGGGCATCGGGAAAGTCGGTTTCTCCGAATTTCTTCGGGAAGGATCGCTTGCGATTATGTTTATCATTGTCATTTGGAATGTCAATATGTACGGCGATGATTCATCCGTTGCGATTTACGGTCTGATCAACCGCATTTTCGGTTTTGTGATCATTCCGGCGATGGGTATTGTTCAGGGAATGATTCCGCTGACAGGCTTTAATTACGGCGCGAAAAAATACGAGCGCGTCCGGAAAATATTAAAGACGGCAGCGGTATGGGCAATCCTCATTTCATTCGTTCTCGGTGCCATCACATACATTTTTACGGCCGAATTATTTTCGCTGTTTATTACAGATACTTCTCTGATTGATGAAGCCGTAATCGCTTATTGGATTGCGGACCTCAGTATCCCGATTGTCGCTTTCCAGGTTGTCGGCTCCGCTTTCATGCAGGCGCTCGGACAAGCCCGTGCCTCCGTCATTTTAGCGCTGATCCGGCAGTTTTCAATCATCCCCGTTTTGGCCGTCATCCCTTATTTCATGGGATTAATGGGCGTCTGGGTCGCGTTTCCGGTGGCCGATGTGATTGCAACGACGATTACGCTTTGGTTCGTCCTGAGACAGCTGAAATCACTGAAAAAGGAAGAGAAACTTCACAATATGTATGAAATGCCGGCTTAACGCCGGCTTTCATTCAGTGCCGGCAGGAGGAATGATTTATATTCTTTATTTTCTTTTTTTGAATCATGAACAAACCTCTTCTTTTAATGATTTTAGACGGCTGGGGATACAACCCTGACGAAAAGGGAAATGCCGTCGCCGCCGCAAACACACCGAATCTGGACAGGCTGGCTGAAATCTACCCGACGGCGCTCGGCATTACTTCCGGAACGGATGTCGGCCTTCCGTCCGGACAGATGGGCAACTCCGAAGTCGGTCATTTGAATATGGGTGCCGGCAGGATTGTCTATCAGGATTTGACGCTGATCAATAAAGAAATTGAAGAGGGTCATTTTGACCGGAATCCGGCGCTTCTCAAAGCGGTTCATGAAGCAAAAGAAAAAGGAAAAGCGCTTCATTTAATGGGATTGGTGTCGTACGGCGGCGTTCACAGCCATATCGGTCATTTGAAAGCGCTTTTGAAACTTGCAAAAAAAGAAGGATTGAACCGCGTTTATATTCACGCCTTTTTAGACGGACGGGACGTATTACCGAAATCGGCGATGAAAGATTTGGAAGAACTGCAGAAGTTCACTGAAGATGAACAGATCGGCCGGATCTCAACCGTCATCGGCCGTTATTATGCGATGGACCGCGACAAGCGATGGGACCGGACAGAAAAAGCGTATGATGCATTGACTTTAGAAAACCCGGATGACAAAGACATCGTTTTAACGGCGGATTGGAAAAAGGCGCTTCAGAAATCGTTTGAGAAAGGTGAAACGGATGAATTCGTCAAACCGGTCGTTGTGACGGAGAAATCCGGGAAAAGAATCGCAGCGGTTGAAGACGGCGATTCAGTTATTTTCTTTAACTTCCGACCGGACCGTGCCCGCCAATTGACGTACGCATTCACCGAACCGGATGCAAAAATCGGATTCAAACGGAGAAATTTCCCGAAAACATATTTTGTCGGCATGACGCAGTATGACGAAGAATTAAAAATTCCGGCCGCGTACCCCCCGAAGGATTTGAAAAATACGATCGGCGAATATTTATCAGCCGGCGGGAAAAAACAGCTTCGGATTGCCGAGACCGAGAAATACGCGCATGTGACGTTCTTTTTCAACGGCGGTGTTGAAGAGCCGAATAGGAATGAGGACCGTGTTTTGATTCCGTCTCCGAAAGTGGCGACGTATGACTTAAGACCCGAAATGAGTGCTTTTGAAGTCACAGACGCACTGATTGAGAAAATTGAGGAAGACAAATATGACTTTATCGTTCTCAACTTCGCCAATATGGATATGGTGGGACATACGGGAGTCATGAACGCGGCAAAAGCGGCGGTTGAGGCGGTGGACGCCTGTGTCGGAAAACTCACGGACAAAGTTCTTGAAAAAGGCGGTGCTGTGTTTATTACGGCAGACCACGGCAACGCCGAATGCATGGAAGAAAAAACAGGGGAACCCTGCACGGCGCATACAACCAATCCGGTCAAAATGATTTACGCAGATGACAAAAACATTGATCCGATGACAAAAAAACCGAAAATGATCTTAAGAGACGGTGGCCGGCTTTCCGATATTGCGCCGACACTGCTTGAAATCATGGGTATGGAAATCCCGCAAGAAATGACCGGCGAAACACTGCTTGTCAAAAACGGATAACTGTTAAGGAACGGGCGCAATCAATCCTTTGTCCGGCCTGTAAACTTCACCGGCTTCAATTAATTTAGCCAGAATCTTCTGAAAGGTTTCTGCGTCAACCCCGCGCAGGAGGCAGTAATATTCGCAGTCAGCGACAATCATCGTGCCGTTTTCTTTCAGCACGTCAAGAATAATCTGCTGCGGTTTTTTGGCTTTCGGCGGTTTCATTTGGATTTCTTTTCCGGCCGGAACACCCAACCCTGAAGGCGGAAACGAACCGGGCTTTTGACTGAGTTCGGCCTGAACCGCCGACCTTTTTTCAACCGCTTCCGCGTGTGTTTCAAACGGCCCGAAAACACGCAGGCTTTCCGTTTGAATTTTTGCGCGGCAGTTTTGACAGCCGACCGTTTTGGCTCCGGGCTGCCACACCTGCGCATGCTTCTGACATACCGGACAAACAAAAACGTAATACATATGAACTCACCTGAAAATCAAGCGCCGTAACGCCGTTCCCGTTTATAAAAACTGTCAAAGGCTTTTCTGAAATCCGAATCCGTCAGCCTGCCGACGTCTTTTTCAAAGAAATAATATTCGGAATAAACCGTCTGCCAAATCATAAAATCCGTCAGCGTGTGTTTGGCGCGGGAAATAATCAAATCCGGTTCCGACGGCAGCTTTAATGCGCCGGAAATATAATCGGGCGTCATTTCTGATGGCTGCGATTCCTTGTTTCGGCACCGTATGATAAAATCGGATAAAATCCGTCTCAGCTCGTCCCGGCCGCCGAGGCCGAGAACAAAACAAACAGACATTTTTTGAGAGTCTGCGGGAGATGTTCCGGTGAATGTTTCATAATCTTCGATCACGTCAACGGAAAAAGAGGAGAATTCAACGGCGTATGAAAGGATCTTTTCTTTGAAAATACGGATAAGAGATTCTTTGCATCCGGTATCAATTGTTTTTAAGAAGTCGGCATAAACAATTAAATGCCTGACACCTTCTTTTTCAATACCCGAAAAGCGGGAAAACAAATTTTCGATATTTCTCTCATCGAGAAAATCACCTTCATTTAAGATCAGTAAAAGTGTTTTTAATTTGTTTGTTCCGTCTTCCAAAGTCATGTTCCGCCGCCGAGATTAAAAAATGGTTTATTTTGCCGTTGAGACAATCTTAATGACATCGCCGTTCTGAAGCTCATGTTTTTCGGCAAGGCGCATTTTGGTTCGGGCATCCACGGCATAAAGGAAATGATCACCGATGTCCGTGTGAATCCGGTAAGCCATATCTTTGCATGAGGAACCGCGTTTCATCAGGTAAGCGTCGGGGAGCATATCATCAGTTTTGTTTGTCCATTTGCCTTCATCCTCCACCGGGTAAACAACAATCATGTCCAAAAGTTCGAAAACCGCGCGGTTGATACATTCCTGAACACCCGTACTGCCGTGTGTTTCAAGCAGATGTTTGACGGCGTTTAATCCTTTCTCCTGAGCCGGATTCAATTCGGCGGCGACTTCAAAACTGCCGGCTCCCGGGGTGTAACGGATAATGCCGGTTTTTGACGCGGATTTCAAAGCCAGCTCGGCGGCGGCGCTTGTCGGAATAACGGTTTTCTCATCCGATTGAACAAGCGGAATTCCCAACCCGTCAAGCACATCGAATTTGTTGGCCGCAATAATCATCGGCTTGCTTTCTTTTCGAATGCTCCGGCACAATTTGACCATGTCGTCTTCCGTCCATTTCGTAGGCTCGACCGCGTATAAACCGGAATCATGAAGCGCATAATTGGCATGTTCGATTGTCACGCCCGCGCCGCTGAGCTGATCGGCAACGGCTTCTTCAATTTTAATGCCTTCCGCCTTAATTTTCCGTGAGAGTTTCGCCCAGTTTCGGTTGAGAATTTCAAACATCCACATTTCCAGTTCGTAATCCAAAAACTCAATATCACCAGCAGGATTTCCTGACCCGGGATCGATTGAGTTTCCTTCGGCATCCGTTGAAGCCGACGCGTCAACAACATGAATGATGGCCTGCGCTTGTCTTAAATCATCCAAAAAAGCATTTCCGAGACCTTTGCCTTTGTGCGCATCCGGTACGAGACCTGCGACATCAATAATATCAATCGGGACATAACGGACACCGTCCTTGCATTTGCCGCAGCGTTTTTCTCTTTCCGTACACGGACAAGGCGCTTGAATATAAGCAACACCGTGATTGGCATGAATGGTTGTAAAAGGATAATTTGCAATCTCAACATCCGCCATTGTGACGGATTTGAAAAAAGTGGATTTTCCGGCATTAGGTTTTCCCGCAAGCCCTAAAGTCATTGACATAAGAGATGAATAGGGTGTGTAATGATTTAAAGTTTTTACGGATATTTAAGTGTGTGATTTTTGATTTACTTTCATCATATGAAAACTATAAAAGGCAAAACAACCTAATCCATTTGAATTCTCTTAAAAACAAAAAAACGGAATAACAGTGCAGGTTTGAGATACAAAATGGGATTGTCGATTAACAAAAAAGTATGGCAGTACATGTTGATTGTAGCTGCGCTTTTATTCATTGTAATCGCATTTCTTTTTTACATAAAACCTGTTTTTATCGCCCTTGTATTGGGTATTCTGGTAACCGTTCTTTTGAACAAAATCGTTGATATATTCTGTAAAGCCACCGAAAGCTGCTCGTCGGCCAAACGAAAGGCAATTGCGCTCATCAGTTCCGTGTCGATTGTTCTTGTTGTATTGATTATCGCTTTTGCCGGCGCCATGAATTTGATGACGAATATTAATTCGGTTCTGGATTCGTTGGAAGACTTTACGGATCAATACAACGAAACCGCCGGAAACATGGCGGAAGACCTCACAAATTTGACAATTGAAGAAAACCAGATTGTCATTTCCGGAGAGGTTCCGGAAAATGATTCGGAAAACGGATCCTATAAGATGACATCTGACCCGCCGCCCGCCGCCGTTTCGAACGCAACGCTCGGCGCAGGCTTATTTAAAGATATCAGCGCAACAAGTCTGATCCGTTCTGTCTTAACGTCCGGCGGCGGAATTATGACATCGACCACAGGAACGATTTCATTTATCGGAACGACCCTGTTTGCGTGCTGTTTGGTAATTCCGATTATGGCCGGCTATTATTTCAAAGAAAAGGGGAATATGCGCAGCAGTTTCACCGCGATGATTCCCGACAAATATAAAGAAGCAGTCGGCACAACGATTCGGGATGTCACCAATGACATGGGTGCTTATACCCTCATGAAGATACTGGAAGCATTTGTCATCATGTTCCTTTACTGTGCAGGCTTTTATGTTGTCGGCATTCCGCACTGGCTTTTTGCGGGCATTTTAATGGGACTTTTCAACATTGTTCCCTATATCGGTTTTATTCTGCCGGCAATTCCCGTCACAGTATATGCGTACACGCTCGGAACGGAAGTTATGCTTGCCGTCATCGGAATTATCATCGTGATTCAACTCTTTGATTATTTCTTTGTTCTTCCGAACATGGTGATGAAAACCGTTAAGGTCAGCTCATTTACGGCTGTTATCCTGACACTTGCCGGCCTCAAACTCGCCGGTGTTTTCGGATTAATATTTGCGGTGCCGATTTACATTTTCTGTAAAATCGTACTGACGGCCTGTTACAAAATGCTGGTTTCGATGTATCCCGACCCGGTCGATCCGAACGAAGTTGTTTTGGATGAAGGCTGATTCCGAGAAGGTTTCGGAAAACGCCGTCAAGCCATCTCTTCTCAACCTTCCGATAATAAGGTTTATATTCTATATCAGCCATTCATGATTCTCGGCGTGTCCTGGTAGGGTAGTGGATATCCTGGAAGCCTGCGGAGCTTTCGACTTGAGTTCGAATCTCAGCCGGGACGTAGAATTGAATCAGAAACAGGCGGTCGTTTTAATTGAAATGGCCGCCTTTTTTGTTTTAAATCATCAATTTGTTTTACTGACAGCCCCGATAGGGTAGCGGATATCCTGAGAGCCTCCGGAGCTTTCGACCTGAGTTCGAATCTCAGTCGGGGCGTTTTTATTTAAAGAGTGAACAGCCTGCATCTTTTTTCAAATCAATGAACATGTTTATAAACTCTGCAATTTTATAATTTAAGGCACGGTTAAAATCAATAATCGGCTCAGGTGATAAATGATGAGATTAAAAGGATATGCAATCGTTACAGGCGGTTCAAGAGGTTTAGGCAAAGCAATGTGTCTGCAATTGGCTTCGGAAGGATACAATGTGGTCGTGAATTATGTCAGTGACGGCAGCAAAGCAAAAACGGATGAACTGGTTAAAAAGATGGAAACCGAATACGGTGTCAAAGGCCTGGGCGTTCAGGCGGACGTTTCGGATTATGCTCAATGCCAAAAATTAGTCCAAGAAGCTGTCGCGGCTTTCGGCGAAAACATCGCGGTATTGGTAAACAACGCCGGAATCGCTGTCGGGAAAAGTTTTCTTGAAGTGACGCCGGATGAATACCAGCGTCTGATCAACATCAATCTGACGAGCGTTCTGCATTGCACTCACGTTGTCGTGCCGTACATGGTCAAACAGAATTACGGTGCAATCGTCAGCACATCCTCGGTCGGCGGTCTGATGGGTGTTGCCAATCAAGTGGATTACTCGGCAGCAAAAGCCGGTGTCATCGGATTTACAAAAGCCATGGCCAAAGAATTCGGCCCCCATAACATTACCGTGAATGCGATAGCTCCCGGAATGATTTGGACGGATATGCTCAAAGGCAGTTCGCAGGAAGCAGTTGAAGGACTGAAGCAAGTGACACCTCTCGGGATCATCGGCGAGCCGCAGGATATTGCGGACTGTCTTTCTTATATCATTAACGCAAAATTCCTGACGGGGCAGACAATCTCTCCCAACGGCGGATTAACAATATAACCCCGGTCAGATTTTAGGATATGATGTTTTTAAAATATCATATCAGCTTTTTTTCCGATGTCATTAGATTAGTTTATAATTTATGAGTTCTTTTAAGTCTCAAATTCAAATCAATAAATTGATCTCATTATGACACACAAAATTTTCAGAAACGGTTGACAGATTCAGGGCGGCTGACGGGAAAAAGCTGCCAAAGGAAATTGAATCGAATGGAAACGGTTTATTATTTAACAATTATCGGAGTGCATTTATTATGGCAGAAACGTCAGCACATGACAAATACGAATTTAAAAAAACGCTTGAAACCCTCCGCGACAAGAAAGGAAGAAGCACGGAATTGGTTTCACTTTATATCCCCCCCGACAAACAAATATCGGACGTGACCGCAGACTTGCGTGAAGAGCACAGCCAGGCATCAAACATCAAATCCAAATTAACGAAAACAAACGTTCAGGGTGCCATAGATTCTCTTTTGGCAAGACTCAGATATCTGGACAAAGTTCCCGAAAACGGCGTCGTTTATTTCACGGGTGCCGTAGACATCGGCGCAAACAAAACCAGCATGGAAAGTTACGTTATTAATCCGCCGGAGCCGATTATCACCTACAAATACCACTGCAATTCCGAGTTTTTCCTTGAACCGCTGGAATATATGCTCAAAGAAAAAGGAACATTCGGCCTTCTTGTGATGGACAGGAGAGAAGCGACCATCGGAACGCTGGTGGGTAAAAAGATTGAACCGCTCCGCCGCCTGACATCAACAGTTCCGGGAAAACAGCGCAAAGGCGGTCAGAGTGCCCAGCGTTTCCAGAGTTTAAGATTGATCGCCATCCATGATTTCTACAAGAGAATCGGTGACGCAGCAAGTGAAATTTTCCTGACGGTGGAGCCCAAAGAATTCAAAGGCATTCTCATCGGCGGTCCGTCCCCGACAAAAGAAGAATTCTATGACGGAGAGTTTTTCCATCACGAACTTCAGAGAAAAGTTCTCGGCCTTTTTGACATTGCTTATACCGACGAATCCGGACTTCATGAACTCGTGAACGCCGCTTCCGAAAAGCTCATGGATTTGGAGCTGATGGAACAGAAAAACATCATGAAGCAATTCTTCAAAGAATTGATTTCGGAGTCCGGACGCGCGTCTTACGGTGAAAAAAGCGTCCGCGCCAATCTGGAAATCAACGCTGTTGAAATGCTCATCCTTTCCGAAGATTTGAGAGCGGAAAGAATGACGGCTGTCTGTCAAAACTGCGGGGAGCTGAACCAGAAAACGCGTACATGGCGCCCGGGAGAACATATTCCCGACATAGGCAATTGTTCCAAATGCGGCGCGGAATTATCGGACGTTGAAATCAGAGACGTCGTTGATGAGCTTTCGGAACTGGCGGATAAATCCAACTCTGTCGTTCATTTCATTTCAACAGACTTTGATGAAGGCAATCAGCTGATGTCGGCTTTCGGCGGCATTGTCGCAGTTTTAAGATACAACACCGGCCAATAATCAGCCGGATTAATCCTTGACGGGAGATAAAATGCCGAAAACTGAAGTTTACGCGTCGGAAGAGTTTGAAACCGCCGTTGACGCCGCGGCATCTGTCCTCAGAAACGGTAAAATTGCGGCTTTCCCGACGGAAACGGTTTACGGTCTCGGCGCCTGTATGACGGATGAAAAAGCTGTTTTAAAGATTTACGAAGTTAAAGGGCGGGTTTCCGAAAAACCGCTCAGCATATTAATTTCGTCAGCCGAGGATATGAAATTAATTGCGGAAGAAATTCCCGCCAAGGCGCAGAAACTGGCGGAAACTTTTTGGCCGGGGCCGATGACAATTATATTAAAGAAAAAGGCGGAAATTTCAGATAAAATCACGGCCGGGAAAGAAACGGTCGGCCTGCGCGTTCCGGCGCACCCGGTCGCACTTGAGATCGTACGCCGCGCCGGGCCTTTGGCATGTCCGAGTGCCAACAAATCCGCAGGGAAAGAACCGAAATCCGCGGCCGATGTTTTGGCGGATCTGGACGGGAAAATAGATTTACTCATTGACGGCGGCGAAACTGAAATTCAAAAACCGTCAACAATTATTGACTTAACGGTTACGCCGCCGAAAATATTAAGAAAAGGCGGATTGGATATATCTGAAATCATAAAATGTATCGGGGAGGTCTCGGAGTGAACGCAGAAAAGAAAGCAAAAATCAAAAGCAAATCGCAGGGGAAACAAGTCACTGAAACCGTCAAAACCATCAATATCATTAACTTGGTGATTATTGTCGGCGGTTTTTTCTTAATGATTTTAAACCTCAGTCCGCTGATGACAAGAATCGGACAGGGCCTTATTTTTGCCGGCGCATTTATTATTGTGCTGACAATTGTCTTCCAGTTATTGATGGCCAATAAAATGAGAAGCGGAAAACTTTAATCCGTTTCGGTTCTTTTTTATTTATTGATTGTTTCAGGCAAAAACATGGAGAAAAAACCGGCGCAAAGCGAAGCCATGCAGAAATATTTCGATTCGTTGGAAGCGAAATTGTTGGAAGAGATGGAAATAGCGAATGCCGCCCGCTCCAAAGGGGAAGATCCCCACCCGTATGTTGAAATTCCGTTGGCAAAAGACCTCGCCGACCGTGTTGAAAATTTAATCGGCGTCAAAGGTGTTGCCCGGCGTCTCCGCGAAATTGAAGAAGAGGGTAGAAACCGTGAAGAAGCCGCGCTTCTCATCGGCAAGGAAATTGCGGAAGGAAAAGTCGGCGGTTTCAAGACAAGAGAACAGGCGGTGGATGCCGCCATCCGCGTGTCGATGGCCGTCATCACGGAAGGGGTCGTCGCGGCGCCGATTGAAGGAATCGCCGAAGTCAAAATCGATAAAAACAATGACGGTACGGAATATTTGAGGATTTATTACTCCGGCCCGATCCGCAGTGCCGGCGGAACAGCGCAGGCGCTTTCCGTTTTAGTCGGCGATTATGTGCGCCGCAGTCTCGGCTTGGACCGTTTTAAACCGCGCAAAGAACTGGTGGAGCGTTACGCCGAAGAAATCCGTATTTACAAAAGAACCGCTTCACTTCAGTATTCTCCGACCGATGACGAAATAAGGTTAATCGTTGAAAACTGTCCGGTCTGCGTTGACGGTGACTCAACGGAAGAAGCGGAAGTTGAAGGGTACCGGAATATGCCTGAAATCCCCGGAAACCGCCTTCGCGGCGGCATGGCGCTTGTGATTGCCGAGGGTATGATTTTGAAAGCGCCGAAAGTGAAAAAGCATGTCGATAATCTGAAAATGGACGGCTGGGAATTTTTGGACAAACTCATTGCCGGAACGAAAACGGAAGATAAAAAAGGCGACGATACACCGGCCGCTTCCGGCAAACCCGGGGCTGTCACGCTTAAAGTCAAGCCCAAAACCAAATACATTCAGGATTTAATCGCCGGCCGTCCTCTCTTTTCACACCCGTCCCGCGAAGGCGGTTTTCGTCTCCGGTACGGCCGTTCCCGAAACACCTCATTCGCTGCAGCCGGAATCAGTCCGGCAGGTATGTTTATTCTGGATGATTTTATCACAAACGGAACGCAGCTGAAAGTGGAACGACCCGGAAAAGCAGCCGGAATGGCGGCTGTTGACTCAATCGAAGGCCCCACCGTCCGCCTTAAAAACGGCGATGTTATTCGTGCCGACGACGAGAAAACGGCACTTCTGATTAAACCCGAGATTGAATTCATCATTGATGTCGGTGAAATCCTGTTCAATTACGGCGACTTTTTAGAAAACAATCACGTTTTAATGCCGTCGCCTTATTGTTTTGAATGGTGGCTTTATGATTATGAAAGCGGATACAACCGCTTGAAAGACTGGAAAAAAATTGATGATTCCCGTTTTCCGAATCCCGACGAAGCTGAAAAATTAGAGCATCCCGCGGAAGAAGAGGCCCTTTGGTTTGCCGAAAACGGGATTCCGCTTCACCCCGATTACAATTATTTATGGCATGATCTGTACTTGGAAGAGCTGGAAAAACTGGCGGTTTTTACCGCCGAAAACGGCCGGCTGGTGAAATACGCCGATACGGAAAGCGATGAATCGGAAGAAAACTCCTGTTTGGCGCTGCCGTATGAAAAATCAACGGAAAACGGCATCAAATCCTTGTTTGAAAACATTTTGATATTACACAAAGTCAGAGAAATCGGCGGGGAAAAACAGATACTGATAACGCCGCCGGCGCATATTTTGAGGTGCCTGGGACTGACTGACGGAAAAGACGGGCCGTTTGAAAAAACATGGACCGCCGAAGAAATCCGCTCGGAAGGCATCGAATTAACCGTTGACGCCGTCAGCCGGATTTCCGGAATGACTGTTAAAGCCCGCGCGCCGTCCCGAATCGGTGCGAGAATGGGACGGCCTGAAAAATCGGCGCTGCGTAAAATGTCGCCGGCAGCGCAGGTTCTTTTCCCGATCGGAGAACACGGCGGAAAAACCAGAAACCTGGTGAACGCCTCCGAATACCGCGAAGATATGAACGCAACCACCGGCAAATTTGAAATCAAGATCGGAATGCGTGTCTGCCCGCGCTGTGGAAGGGAAACGCATAAATGGCGCTGCGGATGCGGTGAATTTACGATCGAGCGTCTGTTTTGTCCGCGCTGCGGCATTGAAACATCGGACACGAAATGCCCGAAATGTGAAAAGCCGACAATGGGCGGCAGGAAAAAGACAATCGAATTCCGGCCCATTTACAAAGAAGCCATCGAAAGGCTCGGCGTTCGTGATAATTTCGATTTGATTAAAGGCGTTAAGGAATTGATGAGCCGCGCCAAAACCCCCGAACCGCTTGAAAAGGGGATTCTGCGCGCCCTTCATGATGTTTACATATTCAAAGACGGAACCGCCCGTTACGATATGTCCGATATTCCGTTAACGCATATCCGTGCCGACGAACTCGGCATTACAGCCGCGGATTTGAAAAAACTCGGATATGAAAAAGATATTTACGGCAAAGAATTGGTTTCCGAGGATCAGGTTGTGTGCCTGTTCGTTCAGGATCTGATTATTTCAGTGGACTGCGCCGAATATCTTCTCAAAACCACGCAGTATGTGGATGATTTATTGAAGCGGTATTACGGTGTTGACCCGTATTACAACTGTCAAAACATCAAAGATCTGCTCGGCGTGATGGTCATCGGGCTGGCGCCGCACACTTCTGCCGGTGTTTTGGGCCGTTTGGTCGGCTTTACGAAAGCTTCGGTCGGATTCGCGCACCCGTACTTCCATGCTTCCAAACGCCGGAACTGCGACGGTGATGAGGACTGCGTCATGCTTCTGCTGGACGGAATGCTCAACTTTTCACGTGAATACCTGCCGGATAAGCGCGGCGGCCAGATGGATGCGCCCCTCGTTTTAACGATCCGCATCGATCCGAACGAAATCGATAAAGAAGCGCATAATATTGACATGTGCGCCCGTTATCCGCACGGTTTTTATTTAGCAACGGAAGAATACAAAAATCCGGCCGACGTTTCGAAAATCATGGATTTGGTCAGCAGCCGCCTGAAAACCCCGGACCAATATGAAAATTTCATGTTCACGCACGGCACGACAAATATCGCAAGCGGACCGGCATTTTCCGCATACAAAACATTGGAGTCGATGACGGATAAAATGGAAGCGCAGCTCCAGCTGGCCGAAAAAATCCGCGCTGTGGATGAATCCGATGTTGCCGAACTTGTTTTAAAATCGCATTTCCTGCCGGACATTATGGGTAATCTCCGCGCTTTTTCAAAACAGACTTTCAGGTGCATCAAATGCGAAGCAAAATACAGACGTCCGCCTTTGACGGGAACGTGCCCCAAATGCGGCGGCGGAAACATTATCCTGACCGTTCATGAAGGAGCGGTCCGAAAATATGTAGAAGTTTCCAAGGAAGTCGCCATCAAATACCATGTTTCGGAATATACGCTCGAGCGGATCGAACTTCTGGAACGGGATATCATTCAGACGTTTGAAAATCATAAGATTAAGAAAACGTCATTAACTGATTTTATGTAAAATTTTTGCTCGGCTGTGCCACAGAATTTCAGGACGGAAAGAGGTGTCGGCAGAAAACCGCCGCGCGATTTTATACGGCTGTGCCGTGCCGACCCGTGAATGATACCGTTTTTAAAGAGAGAAATTTGGTTTTTTAAATTTTGAGTCAACTTTGAAAAATGAAAATTCAACAAAAGGAAACGGTTTAAATCCGAGTTCGTGAACAAAAACTCAGAGTCAAACCGTTTCTGTTTGTGTATGGTGTTTTTCTATGTTGTTTTAAAAAATGGGGAAGAAAGACTTCCCCGAAGATATCGGCTGAAATCAGCCGATAATTTGTTTGTACTTGTCTTCACCGACTTCTTTGACGGTTTCAACCATTGTCCGGACAGCCATCAAGGAGCCTTCCGGCGGCACTTCACAGCCTGTTGACATCACGTATTTGGACTGGCGGCCGCTGTCTTTCAGAGTCTGCAGGACGCCGTCCATCAAATTAACGGTGTCGTTTCTGATGTTCTGGAAAGTCTGTTCATCATTGTTCATGAACTGAATCGGTTCGACTTCACCGAACATACAGCAGATGTCGGAATATTCAGGAATTAAATCGGCATAGTTCTTGGATCCTTTGTCCCTGTTTTTCTCGTAGTAAGCATAGCTGTACATGGACGTTCCGAACTTGCGGATCTGAATGTCGAAGTGAACGGCGTCGGCACAGTTGTGAATGACGTACGGTGCATCGTATTTCTTGAAAATGGGCAGCTGTCTGTCATAAACATATTTGCCGTCAAACTCCCAGTACTGGTCAGCGCTCATAATCACGTTGTTGGACCAAAGATTGTCGACGCAAATGGCATCGGCGGCACCCTGATCGAAGAATTCCGTTGAAACTTCGCAGACGAAATCAGTGATTTGATCAAGGGCTTTGTGGACATCGCCCGGATTGACTTTCATGTCATATAAAACCCGGTCGGCGCCCATGGCCTGTGTTAAAGTCAGCAACGGGCCTTCGTGGAAAGCAACGAATGGAGCGCTTGTCTCCTCACGGTGCATTTTCTCTTTTGCGTTCTTGCCGGCCTGAATATGACTGTAGATTCTGGTTCCTTTCTTAACTTCCGGGATTTCGATGTCTTCGTAATCCTTGAGGTGTGTTGTAATGGAAGCTGTGTCTACTTCGGGAATCGTGACACCGGCACCGATATCGTTTGCCATCACAGACAAATCCGTCAAGCCGACGAATGTATCCATGTCAAGGTACTTGGCTGCGGCATATGTCACGTCACCGAACTTCTCGGGAACGGTGGCATATTCTTTGTAAGAACACGGCACCAGTTTTCTGACGACGCTGCATGCCAGCGGTGAAACCGGAAGACGGTCAACTTTCTTGTCATCAAGCGCCGAGAAAATACGGTCCATGTGCGTCATCTTAGATGCTTTGATGGTGCCGACTTTGTTGTATTCTTCTAAAACTTTCTTTGCGGACTCGGCACCGACATTGCCGACTGCACTTGCAGCAGCTTTCTTTTTTAGAACAGCATCTTTGTATTTGGTCTTGGTCACGCTTAATTTTGAGTCGCTCCAGCGCTCGTCTGCGGGACCCAGCTTTGAAACTGCTTCCTTTGCAAACAAAACAGCGCCGGCAGCATCTTTTGCGGTACCGTCGGCACCCACGGTTTGAGCATACTGCGGGGAGACCGGTGCACCGCCGACCATAAAGACAAGCGAGTCACGGTAACCGTTCTCAAGAAGCATTTCAGAGATTTTGTCCATGCCGGTCATGGTTGTTGTCATGAGCGCACTGACGGAAACCAAATCAGCTTTATTTTCTTTGGCAGCCGCAACGAAGTTTTCTAACGGAACATCGTTGCCGAGGTCAATCATTGAGAAGCCGGCCGCAGCCATCATTGTTTTAACAAGATTTTTGCCGATATCGTGAACATCGCCTTCAATCGTTCCGATAATACCGGTCACGGCACGGTTTGCGCTGTTCACCTTGATATGCGGTGTTAAAATATCCATTCCGTCATACAAGGCGGACGAGGCAATCATTAAATGGGGAACGAAAACTTCTCCGCGTTCATATTTGTCTCCCATGACGGCCATTCCTTTTGCCAACCCGTCAACAATTGCTTCCTGCGGGTCAATACCTGCATCCAATGCTTTTTGGGCATATTCAACAGCTGCATCATCATCACCGGAAATGACGGCATCAGCTAATGCTTTTAAGATTTCTTCTTTTGACATTTCTATCACCATATTGTAAGTATGTGTTATAAAAACACAAAAACACACAAATTTTTATTTTGAGGCCAAAATAAAAAATAAAACGTTTTTCACAGACACGATTCTGTGTCAAAATAAAAATGATTCATAAATATATAACATAAACTTTAGATAAAAATCAAGGAGAGGATTTAGATTTCTTTGAAAAATATAATTAACAGTGAAAATAAAAACAAAGGTATTAAAATATATAGAAGAAGAGGAAATTTAAACATTCTCAAAAAATCTCGCCTGACGGGATTTTAAAAATTATATAAACAAAAAAATGTTAACAAGGCAATTAAATCAGGATTGAAAAAAGAGTTTGTTGATTTAACAAATTCTTTTTTCATTTTATTTCTCTTCTTATGTAAGTGAAGGCATAAATAGCAATTGCTGTAAAGAAGATCAAATGTGCTGCCGGAATTGCAGATTCTTTCGGGGGTTCGGGCGGCTCGGGCGGTTCAGGGGGTTCGGGCGGAATCGGCGGTTCGGGCGGTTCAGGTTCAATAATTTCACCGCCGCCTGTGCCGTTACCGCCTCCGGATCCGCCTGTTTTTGTCCATTGTGCGTATAAAGTCGTATCTTCGGTGATTCTGAAAGTGTCGCCTGCCTGATAGAGTGTTCCGGTTCCTGCACTGTTTTCGTTCCAACCCTTGAAAGTGTAACCTGAGTAGTCCATTGAACTCGTCAGAATGGTAACATTTTGGTTGTACGCATAAGCATTCATATCTGACGGAACACTGCCTGTATATCCGTTACCGTTGTAATTAACAGCAAATGTATCAGGGATTTGAGTCCATTTTGCGGTCAATGTTACATTTTGGTTGGGCATATGGAAAGTTTCTGTACCGTCCCCGTAGAAAGAAGTCACCCATGTACTGCTGTCCGGGTATAATTCGACTGATACATTTGACTCCCACCCGTTAAATTGCCATCCGACTCTAATCAAATTTGTTCCGTCGGCAGCGACGACGGGGAACCCTTCATTATACTTTCTTTCCTGCGGCAAGTCTCCGTAAACAGGATCAAGTGTTCCGGATTCATATGTCACATTATATCCGCCTGCCACCCAAACAGCATATAAATCTATTGATGCGCCTTCAGCACTCATGTCTTCTATACTACCCGGAATATATTCAATCGTCAGAGATTGATCTTTATTCCAGCCGTTTAAGGTGTAATCTGTTTTTAGGAATCCTGTTTCGGAGGTTCCGGCTATTGTTACCGAACTGATATCGGTACTGTTATAGTAAACAGTGACCGGATCGACTGCATTGCTTGCACCATTCGGATAGTAATTGAGACTGTAAATGTATTCGGTGTCATCGCCCCAAACAGCATAGAGGTCTACGTTGTTAGCGGGCATTGTGAAAATGCTGCCGACGTAGTAGTTGATGTCGGTTATTGTCGGGTTTTCTGTTGTTGACCAACCGATTAAGACGTGGTTTGCATTTTCGAAACCGACTTCGGTGTTGTTGAAAAGTTTTACTTCATCATTTACTTGTAAATTTGGAATCGGAACGGCTGATGTGTTAACTCCGTCTAATCCGCCGTTCGGATAATATGTAAGAGTATAATCACTGCCGCTGGAAACATACTGAGCGGTAAACGTGGCGTCAGAAGCACCGACAGGAACAGTGCCTGTTAACGTGTAAGCAGGATTCCAACCGTTGAAGGTCCAGCCGGTATTGCCGGTAACGGAAGGAGCACTCGGATAACTGTCAACGCCTTTAATCAAATCGTAAGTCAATTGATCGGAACTCGTACCGTGAGTGCCCAAATCGAAAGTGACGGTAATGCGTTCAGAAGCGTTTTCATCGTATTGAGCGGTAAACGTGGCGTCAGAAGCACCAACAGGAACAGTGCCCGTTAACGTGTAAGCAGGGTTCCAACCGTTGAAGGTCCAACCCGTATTGCCGGTAACGGAAGGAGCAGTCGGGT